>JAHFAC010000105.1:0-3349 GCA_023250755.1 Bacteriovoracaceae bacterium
TTTTTCTGCGTCTTACCTTCCAGCAAAAAAGAAATCGAGTACCTGTGTCTTGGAAGACTGGTATTCGAACTCTGCAAATAGGGATTTGAACCACCCATAAAACTCCTCTTAACAGTGCCATGTGTCATAACACAAAATGAATCCTAACCTCCAAGAAAAGTTTGAGTAATTTCAAAACCGCTTCCAATTGTTGACTAACGTTTATTATTGTCAGATAATTTAAGAAACGGTGCGACAGAATCTCTCGCGGTACGCCGTATAGATGATTTTGTCCAATTAAACTGCTAAGTTACCTTTTCGAACGTTTGAAGTTGTGGGTAATGAGGCAAGAGGTCTTGAAAAATGAGCTCGCTAAATAAAAATAAATTTGAGTGTCGCAAACTCTCTCTGCTTTTGATTTCACTCCTCTGCCTCATGCTCAGCGCAAGCTGTGGCAAGAGCAATGGAGTGCCTGGAACAGGTTCTGATCCAGCGGCGGACACCGGTGGAACAACGACCACGCCAGACACAACGACCCTGGCTGGTCCCTTTTCAGGACTGAGCTTAGCAAGCGTGACCGGGCTTTCAGCAGCAACGCTGGATGGAAGCAGTTCTTTTGACAGCGCAACCTACACTGCAAGCAACCCTTATTCTGCAAGTACGCTGACTATTAGTGGAAATATCTCTGCTCCATCGAGTGGAAATACCGGCGTCTTTATCAGAGCTGACGAGATCAACCTGCCTGCCAGTCAAACAATTAGTGCAAACGGAAATATCGGCTCAAATGGAAGCTCCAATGGAGGTGCCGGAGGCCGTGGAGGAAGTGGGGGGGGCGGCGGTGGAAGTAGTTCTGCGGGAGGCTCAAGTGCACCTAATGGAGGAGCTGGCAATGGTGCGGGTACCACAGGGGGCACAGGGACGACCAGCACCGGAGTCAGTGGCTCAGTAGGCGGCGCGGGTGGCGCGGGCACAGCGACCACTTACTTAGGAAGTAGTACTTATACTTATGGAAATGGCGGCGCGGGCGGCGCAGGTGGAGACGGTGCCAGTGACGCCGGAGCATCCACAAAAGGTTTAGCTGGAGCATCAGGTGGAGGATCTAATGGTTCTGGGGGCGGCGGCGGCGCGGGCGGCGGTGGTAGAGATGACGCAATTACCGGCGGCACAGGTGGAGGTGGAGGCGGAAGCGGAGGTCTCATCGTCATTGTGGCTAATCGAATTACTGCCGGAGCAGGAGCGGTCCTCACACTTCAAGCGAAAGGTGCTAATGGTGGCACAGGAAAATCTACAGGAGGACGATCGGGAGGCGGCGGTGGCGGTGGTGGTGGTGTGGTTTGGATTGCTCTAAAAACCTATACAGCCAATACCATCTCAACCAGTGTAACCGGTGGTAGCGGTGGGGCAGCTGGACTGAGTGGAGGTAGCGCAGGCTCCGCAGGCTCTGCAGGAACTGTAGCACTCTACAAGCTCAACTCGGACGGCACCCTCACAGCAAAGACCGTCTCAGATAGCTGGTAATCATTTACTCTCTTACTCTCTGTTGCTACTTCCTGTTTCACCAGAGAGTTTACCCACTTTTTGAAGATCGATTTTCATCTCGCGAACTCGCTTTTCCAAGTACTCAATAGGAAGTCCACCAGATTCCTCTTGTCCCGCTTTGATTCTCGTCAATTGATCACTCAATCTCCGGTACATTCCTAATTGGGCATCTAATTCAACGCCTGGAGAGACAGGTACAGACGGTTTTTTCAAACCAAGCGGGGGTTGTCCCACCACCGATGGTGTCAGAGGAACCGTGCATTCGATCAGCAGGGGCTGTTTTTGTACGAAAACTATGTCTTCTAAAGTAACATAAATTTCACTATAAGGCTTTCCTGAGCGGGTACCTAAACCCCCTCCCTTCCGATCAAACAAGCTCACTCGATAGAGTACTTCACCATTGCTCTTCGAATCTGAAACCTCAGTTACAATGCCCTCAATCAGGGCATTCGGAAGCGATAAATTTCCCTTTCCTGTTCGAATCACCTGGTCTTGAGACTCAATCACCTGACTGATCTCTTCGGGAGAAATCGGAGATCCGGCCTGTTCTGGATTTCGACTCACAGCAACCCAGTTTCCTTTCTCAATTTCGCCCACTCTTGAAATGAAATCGGACGTGGGTAAATAAGTTTTTACTCCAGGCTCACGCAAAAGAGCGATGTCTGAATCTGAAAGCACGCCTAAAAGCTCTGCTCTCAATTCAGCCTCACTCAAGAAAAAATTTCCCTCTTTTCCAATGATATCTACTTTTTTTCCAGGCTCAGTGATCTTACTGATCCAGTAACTCCGATTTGCTCCTTCACCCTCTGTAACTTGGGTCACGGTTCCCTCAACGATCGCTCCATCTTCTGGATGAGTCATCTTAATCCGACTTCCTACTTTGATCGCTTTCAAAAGATCACTTACTACTTCATCAGGCACTACTTCGCCAGGCGCCTGGATTGCTGGAACAGGAGTCACGTCTGCTGGTGGCGCGACCACTGCAAGCCCAGTCCCAACTCTGGCATCTAAAATCTGCGACTTTAAAACCGGAAGGGAAGAAGTAAAAACGGCTCCCTTACCATCAACAGATTCATATTGTACAAGCACCTCATTTGGCCTTACTTCAATCACGGTCCCTTGTGCTTGAACCCCTGATTGTCCAGCTTGGGGTTCAAACTTTACCAAATCCCCAGCCTTCAAATTCCCGATCTTGATCCGGAGCCCCGCCGCGGCCTCCGTCTTCATCCTGGCCGCAACCGTGACAGCTTTTTCCATCTCTGCGCGAGTCAAGGGATCGATTAATGCTTCTGCTTGATTTGGCCCGGTCTGAAGATGTTCTTTGATAAATCCATAATACAATGGCACCAACGCAAGCAGGAGGTCCGCAACAGCGGCTCTCCTCAGTCCCGATGCTTTTTCGTTAAAATATTTCACGGAACGAGACTCTGCTGAGATCTTTCCTGAAATTTCAGCAAACCGCTCATTTTGCTCGGCCTGTAACCAATTTGAAAAAGCGCTTTTTCCCGCAAGTCCTGCAAATCCTGCTGCCATCAACTTAGTCACGATTTCTTTAAGTGCCACTAAAGTCGCTGGCGTAGGCTTCAAAAGGTAAACTGTCGCGGCACGTATAAAAGGAGTAATCACTGGAAGAGATGAAAATCCCATGGCAAAAGGAGTAGCTCCTGCGACGTTTTCTAAAGCCCCTTCTGAGCCGTCTCGAATTGCACCCGTTGCCGCGGCGATTCCTAGCGTGCTTAAAAAAATCGTACCCGAGGCGAGCTGAGTTGCACTGGCTGCCAAGACTACCCCATGTCCCGCAACCGCCATGACTACGCCTGCACCGGGTGCG
>JAHFAC010000105.1:3359-5881 GCA_023250755.1 Bacteriovoracaceae bacterium
CGAGTTTTACGACGAGTGATAGAACTGGAGGAGCAAGAAGGGCTGAGGTCAACGCAACCGTTGCCACAGTCGCGCTGATTTGACGACTTTCTTCTTCGGCCAACTTGATTCCATGATGAGCTCTGGCATCTCCTAATATTTGACTCAGGATACCGGGGCGCACAATCCCCATTTGCTCCATTTGAAGAGCTTGATCACTAAGACCATCCAGCAAAGCGTGACGCTGCTCTTCTTTTGGCCCAAGAATATCCGAAATCGGAGTGTATTGACCATAAGTGGGCTCTTTCGATCCCATGAGTGAACCAGGAAGCAATTTACTCCCGGCCCAGATCCACATATTTTTAAAACCGGTCCCTACATTTTTCCAATAGCCCGAAGTCCAGGGCTTAGCCTGTTGGAGAACAGCTCCAAACGCCTCGCCCATATCATCTGAGAGTGTTTTTAAAAGATCTGCATCTCGATTAAACGAAGTAATTGAATCTTTTACAAAAGCATCCCAATCTTCGGCGAGAATAAAAGTGGGCTCACGCCAACGCCACCTCTTTGAATGGCCTAAGGGATCTTGCGGCAATAAAATCACAATCCGAGGCTGATGAGTAAAGGGATTGATGAGAACCGCTCCGCTCTCATTTTTTAAGTACATCTGAACGGGCTCTGTTCGCCTGAGGGAAGAGTCCAAAGGATTGCCGTTACGATCTATTAACTTCAGATTTTCTTTAGAAAAATCAGAGGGTTGTGCCCATCCCAATCGAGGAGCAAGAGCGCCACCTGCTTCGAGCAAAACCAGAATTCCAAAAACAACCGAATTCATTTTTCTCATTTTCTCTAACCTCATCGCTAGTTAAGAGCTCTCAAATAAACCAATTATGCATCAAAACATAACCGATTAAGTCAGTCTTTTACTATGCCTCCCCAGAAATTACCAGAGTATTTTGATTAATTAACCCCGGTTCAGCGAGGCGATCAGCTTAAGTTTTGAAGATTATTGAAAAAGAAGTTTTGGTGGACAAGTTTTGCTCATCTCGACCTGAATTGGCCTCTCCAGTGGTATTTGCGAGGCCCCCGCTCAATTCTTCATCACTGAATGGACAAAGGTCTCATAAAGGCCTGAATCTACGAGAAAGTCGTGCATCACTTCGTTGATTTCACGTTGATTCATCCTCTCAATTTCTCTTATTCTCCTAATGGCGCGTATCTGCTCTACTGTAATCTTTTTAATTAGCTTTGGGTTTTTAAAAACAAGGGGATCCTTTGTCCAATCATGTATCAACATCTTAAGTTCAGTATGGTTTTCTGAGAATCTCTTTAACTTTGTCCCATCTAACTCAATCCAAGCGGCAAACCCAAGTTCTGACTTAATTTCTGGCTGAACTCGCCTTAACAAGCCACGAGACCCCGACCAGTCCTGGTTATAATAAAGATCCTGGGCCAAATTCATGGACACTTCCTTTGTTAAATCGCCTGGGACATGCTCGCCCGGCCAGCGCACCCTAAGCCAATCTCTAAGAGCGGTTTCGTCTAGTCCAAATTCATTGTTTGTCATTTGATATTGGATAGAGTTTAGCAGCTTCTTTGAAAGTTCTGGATTCGCATCCCTTGGTATCGCTCGAAACTCTTCTCCCCATAAGCCTGGAACATCAAATTTACTTTGATCTCTAAAGCTCACAAATCCAAGTTGGCGCTCAAGTCGTGTAATGGTGCCATCTGTGCCAAGATCACGTAGCCAGTAAATTACTTTGGATACTGAATTTGAATCTGCCGATCTCCAAGCTTGCACATCCGCAACATCTGTTGTGCTTATAGGTTTGGAGTTTTTTATGGGATAGCCATAATCCACGACGGCTATCATTTCAGCTACAATATTTAAACGCCGATCGTATTCGCCCATTCTGATTGCCTGAAAAACAGGTTCTCTCTTTAATAAATCAAATCGTATCGGTGTAACCAGATGTACGTGTTGGCCAATCTGCGGAATTTGTAGCCCTTTAATTAAATTGTAAGCGTCATAACTTACCAAACCAGCCGGCCTATTATCCCTGAAATGAATTTCTATCCCCTTAACATCCCAAATGTCCGATGGAATTTTATATTCAACTGACCCTGCGAGCACTTTGGACACATCTACCGTATGTTCGCCTGGTGAATATTCCTTGCCCAAAAAGGTTGTTTTTTCAGAAAACCTGAGCTTCAAAGTTTTCTTTACAGCTAAACCGTCTATCCGTCTGGTTTGATAAAAATAACGATGCTCAGGAGACTTGATAAAGCTCCCCTTATATTGCAGAAGCTTCAGGCGCATATCACGATCTATCAGGTCCCAATCTACTTCATACGCGCTACTTAGGTCTGGAAACCTTTTTTTGGCCCATTCCACAAACCATGCTGGTAAAGGCAGTGAGCTGGATGGGTCAACAAACAACCCGCTCACTTTTCCATCTGGAGTAGTAAGGATGTCCATAACCTGATCAACAATGTGCCCATCTTTATCAACCAGAGTAAGCTCCAGCTCCACGGCAGTATCATTC
>JAHFAC010000105.1:5891-6310 GCA_023250755.1 Bacteriovoracaceae bacterium
GGAGCTGAACCCTTTTTAAAATCAATCCGCGAATACATGAAAAAAAATCGCCTCCGTTAGTACTGGCCGGCGCAAGTAGATTTACTGCCGCCAGGAACAGCACTAAAAAATAATAGAAAGAAGAAATGGCTGATTTTTGCTTCATCCGTTTTTACTGATTACATAATTATATATCTGCTCTCCAATGACAGGGTAAAAAATTTCTATTTTTTACCCATTGAAAATCACTTCGCCTGAAGAAGTAAAGGAAGAAGTAGGCGTCTTGGTGTACTATTCTAAGACTCCTCATTGACGCATGGCATCAACTCATGCTAAACGCTTCTCATTCAGTGAGTGGTCATTAGATTATACTTTTAGCTATTTTATCGAGGTGGAACATGAACCATAGAATTTTCATCTTTTTTTTCTTTATCATATCA
>JAHFAC010000106.1 GCA_023250755.1 Bacteriovoracaceae bacterium
AAACTCCCTGGATTCAAAGGTGTACCCGCTGGGAATTTGTCGCTGGCGCTTTATTCCAAAGTCGGAATGCACGATGGTCGGCAGGCCAACAATGCGTGGCTTCAGGAGTTGCCCGATCCCATCACCACGGTGACCTGGGATAATTATCTCAATATTTCACCTGCGTTGGGAGAGAAACTCGGAGTTGAGAGTAATGATGTGCTTGAGCTGATGACCGACTCAGGCACGCTCCAGGCTCCCGTTCATGTTCAACCGGGATTGCACCCGAACGTGGTGACTCTGGCGGTAGGATATGGACGTCAGGCAGCCGGAAAAGTCGGTACCGGAGTCGGCGTTAACGCGTTTACCTTGGCCAAAGTTTCAGGTGGGCACTTGGTTTTTTCTGGACAGGCTGCTAAAATTTCGCGAACTGGCAAATTTTATAAGCTGGCTGAGACTCAGTGGCATCACTCATCCGAAAATCGTCCCATCATCAATGACATCACTTTGGCTGCATTTCGCAAAAAACCAGATACGGCGAATCACACGGATCCCCATCTCAGGATGGAGACAGTCCCCACTCTTTGGCCTGCTCATGAATA
Organism: Bacteriovoracaceae bacterium; assembly: GCA_023250755.1. Lineage (GTDB taxonomy): Bacteria > Bdellovibrionota > UBA1018 > UBA1018 > UBA1018 > JAHFAC01. The sequence goes on from JAHFAC010000106.1 coordinate 582, forward strand.
CAAAGGGCCACGCTGGGGAATGGCTATTGACCTGAGTTCATGCATTGGATGCTCGGCTTGCGTGGTGGCTTGTCAGTCGGAAAACAATATTCCGGTAGTGGGCCGCGAAAACGTCCGCAAGAGCCGTGAGATGCATTGGATTCGGATTGATCGCTATTATTCGGGCAAGCCTGAGAATCCGGATGTGGTTTTTCAACCCATGCTTTGCCAGCACTGCGAAAATGCTCCTTGTGAGACGGTTTGCCCGGTGCTCGCAACGGTCCATAGCAGTGAGGGTCTTAACGAACAGGTTTATAACCGATGCGTTGGCACCCGATATTGCCAAAACAACTGTCCCTATAAGGTGCGTCGCTTTAACTTTTTTGATCATTGGAAGCAGTATGAAAGCACCATGAATCTCGCTTGGAATCCGGATGTCACCGTTCGGACTCGAGGGATTATGGAGAAGTGCACGTTTTGCGTCCAGCGCGTGCGTGAAGGCAAAGAAAAGGCAAAGGATCGAGGCGATCGAGTGCAGGACGGTGATATTAAAACCGCTTGTCAGCAAACCTGCCCGACTGAGGCGATTGTTTTTGGTGATTTAAATGATCCGAAGAGCCGAGTTTCACAGCTTCGGGCGGATCCACGGGGATTTAGAGCCCTTGAAGTACTCAATGCCAAACCTTCCATCACTTATATGACTAAGGTACGAAATAAAGAAGAGAGCCCGGCAGAGGGTGAACACCATGCGTAAACGAGAGGGAGTCCGAGTTTATGTCCAGTGAAGCGACTGCTTCTGTCCCATTTTTAAAAGTTCCTAGGGAGGAGTCCCTCGTCACCGGTGGCAAGACTTTTGCCGATGTGGACCAGGATATCTCGATTCACCTTGAGCGATTTCCGACCTGGCGATGGTGGATGTGTTTTGTCGCCGCGCTTTCAGCTTTTGGGTTAGGGGCTGTTCTGGTCGGAATCATGTTTGCCCGAGGTCTGGGCGTTCTTGGATTGAATCAGCCCAACGGCTGGGGCGTATTCATTGTGAATTTCGTCTTCTGGGTTGGTATTGGCCATGCCGGAACATTGATTTCAGCTATTCTTTTCCTTTTCCGGCAGAAGTGGCGTACCGGGATTAACCGCTCCGCTGAGGCGATGACGATTTTTGCAGTGATGACCGCACTGATTTTTCCCGTCATTCATACCGGTCGTCCGTGGTACGCGATTTTTTGGCTGATTCCGTATCCGAACCAGAGGGAGCTTTGGGTGAATTTCCGTTCACCGCTTCTTTGGGACGTTTTCGCCGTGGGCACTTATTTCACCATCTCTTTGGTGTTTTGGTATGTGGGAATGATTCCCGATCTTGCAACGGTTCGAGATCGGGCGAAGAATAAAATCCGAAAGTTTATTTATACGATTCTTTCTCTCGGATGGCGCGGATCCAATAAGGCGTGGTCTCATTACGAAATCGCTTACATGGTTTTTGCGGGGCTCTCGACGCCGCTGGTGCTCTCAGTGCACTCCGTGGTGTCTTTCGACTTTGCTGTTGCGAACTTGCCTGGGTGGCATACGACTATTTTTCCGCCCTATTTCGTGGCCGGCGCGATTTTTTCGGGTTTTGCCATGGTGGTCACTTTGCTGGTGATTGCGCGTGAGATGTTTGGGCTTAAAAACTACATTACTTTGGCGCATCTGGAGAAGATGAACAAGATCATCATGGCGACAGGGATGATGGTTGGCTACGCGTATGCTTGCGAGTTTTTCATTGCCTGGTACAGTGGTAATACTTTCGAGCGCTATGCTTTCGTCAATCGGGCTTTTGGTCCCTATTGGTGGGCCTATTGGATCATGGCCAGTTGCAATGTATTGATTCCCCAAATTTATTGGTTCAAAAAGGCAAGGACCAGCATTCCGATCATGTTTGTCGTTTCGCTTTTCGTCAATATTGGGATGTGGTTTGAGCGATTTGTCATTACAGTGACGTCGCTTCATCGGGATTTTCTCCCCTCCAGCTGGGCTTATTATGTTCCGACTTGGTTTGATTGGGGGATTACGCTCGGGAGTTTTGGCTGGTTTATGATTTGGTTCTTACTCTTCTGTCGAATTTTGCCTGTGATTGCGATGGCAGAGATCAAGGGAGTGATGAAGCCGGCTGGGACTCACGGCCATCACCCAGAGCCCACTCGCCATCAGGAGGTGTACGCTCATGGAACAAAATAACCCAACCCCTGGCAATGGTTTGAAGCCGCCCGAACTCTCAGGCGTGATTGGTTTTTTTGATGCTCCTGATTTGTTGATCTCGGCGACCCGAAAGGCGAGAGAGGCGAAGTATCGGGATTTTGATGCCTATACACCTTATCCTGTTCATGGCCTGGAGGCTGCGCAGGGGATTAAACGCTCTCCGATTCCGTACGTCACTTTTCTTGCAGGCATCACGGGGTGTGCAGCCGCATTTGCGCTCCAATATTGGACATCGGCTGTGGATTGGCCGCTGAACGTGGGTGGAAAGCCCTTCAACTCTTGGCCGGCATTTGTACCCGTTATGTTTGAATTGACCATACTTTTTGGCGGGCTCTCGACTTTTGCAGCACTTCTCTTTTTCTGCCGGCTCCCGAACGCTCGGAAGAGGAATTTTGATCCACGCCTCACCAGCGATCGCTTTGCTTTGATGATTGAGGCTCCTTTGCATGGAGAAGACCCAGAAGAGGCAGAAGAAATCCTGAAGGCCGGAGGTTTTCAAAAATTCTCTGAAGAAGAGGCCAAAGGATTTTTGAAGTCCGTGGGGGCAAAAGAAGTTCGTACTGTTTACGCGGAAGGGTGGTTCTGAGTATGAGACTGCTCAAGATGAAGGGCTGGTGCATCGCTTTTTCGTTTACTAGTTTGAGTATTGCTCTCGCTTCATGCGGAGCGGGACACCATAGCCAGCCCGATACCATTTATATGCCGGACATGGTTTATAGTCCTGCTTTTAAAGCACAACAAGAAGGAGCCATGAGGATGCCCGTGAAAGGGACCATCCCACGTAATTTCACTCCGTATGCGTATGCCAAAGACCCTGAGGCCGCAGGTCGAGAACTCAAAAATCCATTTCATCGGACAGCGAAGGTCTTTGCTCGAGGTCAGGCGCTTTTTAATACCTATTGCATTGTTTGTCATGGCCCAGCCGGTGAGGGAGACGGAACGATTGTGCCCAAATTCCCGCGTCCTCCTTCGCTTCAGTCCGATAAGGTTCGCACATGGCCTGATGGCCGGATTTACCATGTGATTTCGATGGGGCAAAACCTGATGCCGAGCTATGCTTCTCAAATCGATGTTTCTGATCGTTGGGCGATTATTCACTATGTGAGAGCGCTTCAGCGATCCAAGCACCCGACGCCTGAAGATCTCAAAGTCGCGGCAGCAGCGGCGAAGCAGTAAGGGAGAGCATGATGGAAAACGGTCATACACGAGAAATTAAAAATCCAGGGCCCTTTGAAATTCCTGCACAACTAAGAACTCTTTTAATGTTCTTTGTGGCCGTAGGTGGAGCTGTATTTTTGGGTGGGCTTTGGTTTGATGCGAGACGGACCTGGTTTAGCTTCATTCATAATCATTTCTTCTTTTTATCGTTAGGGCTGGGTGGGCTCTTCTTTGCGGCGCTTCAGTGGTTGACTGGAGCAATGTGGAGCGCACCGGTGAGGCGCATCAGTGAGTCTTTTACCGCCTATTTGCCGGTGGCGATATTGAGTTTCGTTATTCTCTATTTCGGAATCCATCACCTCTATATTTGGAGTCATCCAGAGCAGGTCAAAGGAGATCTGATTCTCGAGGGAAAAGCAGGGTATTTGAGCGTTGGGTTCTTCATGGTTCGCAATTTGATCGCGCTTGGACTTTGGCTCTTTTTTGCTCATAAAATGGTGGGATCTTCGCTCGCTCAGGATCGCGATGGAAATTTCTCTTATACCGCGAAAAACCGCATTCTTGCCCCAATTTTCATGATTCTTTTTGCGATCTCCTACACGATGGCCAGTTTTGATCAGTTGATGTCATTGGACCCACACTGGTTTAGCACGATCTTTGGCGTGTATTGTTTTTCTGGGCTTTTTTACGCCAATCTTGCCTCAACTTGCGTGTTGGCCGTCTATTTGAAACGTAAAGGAGCTCTCGAGGGAATCGTGAACGAGAATCACTTGCACGATCTCGGCAAGTTCATGTTCGCATTTACCGTTTTCTGGGCTTACATCGGGTTTTCCCAATTCATGCTGATTTGGTACGCCAACCTCCCTGAGGAAACCGGTTATTTCCTACATCGTTTTCATAGTTCATGGATTTATATCTCCTTCTTTTTGCTCTTGGGCAAATTCTTAGTTCCTTTCTTCGCTCTCCTTCCTCGGGATGCAAAGCGGAATGAGGGACGTTTGCTTGGAGTGGGTATTTTTATGCTCTTTGCTCAATGGGTGGATATCCTCTGGTTGGTCCAGCCTGAATATTCGGCAAGCGGTCCGGTGATCGGGGTGATCGAGTTGGGGATACCCTTGGGCTTTTTGGGCGTGTTCGGGCTGGTGGTGGCGCGCTTTCTCGGTAAACATAATATTGTCGCCATTCGCGATCCTAAGCTCGTCGAGTCAGTCTTACATCATCACCAATAGGGAGGGCCGTACCTTTTGGTAATGTGGATTGGATTATTGCTCACTTTCGGTTTGAGTCTAGCGGGAGAGAGCCCGTCTTCTCAGTTGACCGCTTTTATTCAATCGGGAGGAAAAAACCGATCCCCAGGCACTACGGGTGCAGCTCAATCCCTGAATTGGTTAAGAGAGCAAGTTAAGAAAATATCAGGCTGGGAGGTGGACGAGCATCTCTTTCAGCCCGATACGGATTTTGCAGTTCAGAATTTGAAAGATGATTTTAAGAGGTTGGTGGTTGGCAAATTTCCCACCCAGCATCCTGAGTATCTCAAATGGAAAACTTTCACGACTGACGCGATTCTTTTTCAAGAGGCACTGCGCGGAAGAATGGGTACCAACCTGATCCTTCGCAAGAAGGGTAACAAGGAAGGTAAAGCAACGGGGCGTGAGGTTGTGGTCGTGGGCGCACATTACGATACCATCACGCATGATCACGCGACGATGAAGATTACAGCGGACATGCCCGCGCCCGGTGCCAATGACAATGGTGCGGCCGTGATTACTTTGCTTGAGTTAGCGAGAGACTTGCGTGACTTCAAACCCAGTAAAGCGCTGGAGTTGGTATTCTTCGATTTTGAGGAGGCCTTTTTTCTGGGCTCTCGCGCCTATGCCCAGGTTCTGAAACAACGAGGAGGGAAGGCCTGGCTCATCAATCTTGAGATGATCGGTTGGAGCAAGCCTGAACCAAATCGAGTCAAAGTCTATTCGCGTATCAAAGGCACTGCGGGGAGTGAAGAGGATCTTTTGATCGCTAAATCTGCCGAATTTTTTCTTAAAAAAGAGGGACTCCAAGCCGAGATCCTTCAAAACGGATTCGATCGTTCCGATAACTGGTCGTTTTGGCAGCTTGGTCACCCAGCGATTACCATCTCTCAAGACTGGGAGCGAAACTTTGACGAAAAACACTACCACACAGCCCTTGATACGGCAGACACGGTAGATTGGAAGCAAGTCTTAGCCATCAAGCAGGCGGTAGGCGAGATGGTGCGGGGACTGGTGAAGTAGGTTCTCCAGGGAACCTGGTAATGCTATAAGGCCGACATGCATCTTCGAAAATCCCACTGGGAGCAAATCTACACCGAAAATCCTCCTG
>JAHFAC010000107.1 GCA_023250755.1 Bacteriovoracaceae bacterium
AACGATATGCATGCAGTTCTTGAAGTTCAAAAGCTCAATGCTTGGTTTGGAAGCCTACAGGCGCTCAAAAACGTGAGTGCTACTTTTTCTCACTACACGGTTACCGCTATTATTGGGCCTTCGGGTTGCGGTAAATCCACGTTTATTCGGTGTTTGAACCGCCTCCATGAAGAAATCCCCGGTGCTTCAGCAGCGGGGTTGGTCTTAGTTGAGGGAAGAGACATCTACGAAAAAGGTGTTGATCCTGTTGTGATCCGCCGAAAAATCGGAATGGTTTTTCAAAAACCCAATCCCTTTCCGTCACTCTCAGTTTTAGAAAATGTTGTGGCTGGGCTCAGGTTGGCTGGAATTCGAAGACAAAGCGTTTTGAGGGAGGTGGCCGAAAAAAGCCTGCGGTTGGCGGCGCTCTGGGATGAGGTGAAAGATAAACTTCATGCTCCAGGAACCAGTTTGTCAGGCGGCCAGCAACAAAGGCTTTGCATTGCGCGGGCACTCGCTGTTGAGCCATCTGTTTTATTGATGGATGAACCTACTAGTGCCTTGGACCCGATTTCGACTGCCAAAATAGAAGAGTTGTTGGCCGATCTCAAGAAGAGCGTGACGATTGTCATGGTCACGCATAATATGCAACAAGCGGCTCGGATTTCAGATCAGACCGCGTTTTTCTTGCTGGGCGAGTTGGTAGAAATGGGTGAGACTTCTAAAATGTTTACGGCGCCCAAAGAAAAAGTGACGGAGCAGTACATCACAGGAAGGTTTGGATAATGGAACGACATTTTGAAACATCTTTACGCGATCTCAAGGGACAGCTTCTTGCTATGGCTGGACAGGTCGAAAAAGCGATTGAAAGCGCGATTGAGGCTTTGCAAACTGGAAATATTGAAAAGATCACGCTTGTGGATGCGATTGAAAACAAAATTAATCAGGCTCATATCGCTGTTGATGACGCTTGTATCAAATTACTGGCTCTCCAACAGCCCCTTGCAGCGGATCTCAGGTTGATTGTTGCAATTCTTAAAATCAACACTGATTTGGAACGTATGGGAGATCAAGCTGTGAATATTGCGCATCACGCCGAGCAATATATCAAGGGCACGCCCGTCAAGCCGCTCGTTGATTTGCCCCTGATGTTTCAAGAGGCGCGGTTCATGGTCCGTGAGGCATTGGATGCTTTTGTTAAAAGCTCTGAACCGTTGGCGAGGGACGTTCTTAAAAGGGACGATATCGTTGATGGATTAAAAGATAAGATTTCAAAAGATGTCTTGGAGCATGTCAAAACCAATCCAATATTGATTGAGCAGGGACTCATTTTGATTCTCATTGCGCGAAATTTAGAAAGAATCGGTGATCATGCCACGAACATCGCTGAAGATGTGATTTATGCGATGAGTGGCGAAGACATCCGTCATTCGTCCCAGCTTGCAACCATGAAAAAGGCGATCTCTTGAAAAAAGCCCGCATCCTCGTCGTTGAGGATGAGCGAGACGTCAAAGACCTGATGCTTCTTCATTTGAAGAGAGAGGGGTATGATGCCGAGGGAGCAGAAAACGGCGAGGAGGCTTTGCAGCTCGTAAGGCAAGGCTATTATGATCTAGTTGTACTAGACTGGATGCTTCCCGGTCTATCGGGACTTGAGGTGTGTAAGAGCCTGAAGCAGAAGATCCCTGTTCTGATGGTGACCGCTCGCGCTGATGCGGCGGATATCGTCCTAGGCCTCGAGATGGGTGCTGATGACTATATTACCAAGCCATTTGAAATCCCAGTTCTTCTCGCTCGTACGCGTGCGCTTTTGAGGAGGGCGGTATTTTCGAACGAGGCAGAGAGAAGACAGCTGCAAATCGGTTCGCTGCGCGCTGATTTGGAGAGTTATGAGGTCAGTTGTGACGGCAAAGGGTTAGAACTGACTCGATCTGAGTTTAAACTTTTGACCGCACTGATGCAGCATCAGGGCAAGGTTCTTTCTCGTGATCGATTGATCCAGCTCATTCAGGGAGAAAATGTTTCTGTAGTCGATCGCGCCATCGATACTCATGTTTTTACATTAAGAAAAAAACTGGGGCCCTGTTCTGAGGTGGTCGAGACGATTCGAGGCGTGGGATATCGGGTGAAATCTTCTGAATGAATTCAACAGAAAATTCTGTCACTCGGGTTTCATGGAGGATTTTTTTCAGACTGATTTTGATTCAAACCGGATTCGTTATTTTGGCCGTCGGAAGCTCTGGCATTGCAGTTCGGTATTTCTTTAAGCAAAATTTCATTGGCCAAGTAAAAAATCAGCTCCACGACACCTTGATTAGCCTTTCGGCAGATTTGCCCGTGCTCGTCACTCAGCCGTGGTGCCGGTCTCACATTCAAAATACACCCGTGAATTTAACTGTGATCGCTCAGGATGGAAGAGTTCTTTGCAGCTCTCATCATGATTCTGATATCCGGCATCTTGAGATGCCTGAGGTGCTTTATGATAATTTCCAGCTCCACGATCGGGGCTTGATCCTTCAGGGAGCGATCCCACTTTTTCGTCTTCGCGAGGCACTTCATTTTTTTGATGTTTCCTTCCTTTCATTCCTTCTTTTGCTGACTCTTGGACTCACTTTTTTTTCAATTTGGTCAGGACGAAAAATCATACTCCCCATAAGTCGTGTTTTGGGTAAAGTCGCCAGAATTCTCAGTCAACCCGAAGAACTGGGAGTGAGCCAGGAGGTGGAATTTTCAGCTCAATCTCATGGAGAGTGGATTGAGCTTGAGGCTTCATTGGATGAACTTCAAAAAGAGGTTCAAATGAAATCCGAACGCCTCGATGTAGAAAGGGAAGAGCAGGCTACCCTGATGGCCGCAATCTCTGATGCAGTTTTAGCAGTGGATTTGTCAGAGAATGTTTTATTCTTTAATAGTCGATTTGCTCTTTTGTTTGGTGAGGAGGAAATGCGCTCTAGAAGAAATCTTTGCGAGCTGTTTCGAGTTCCGGATATTCTTGCTGCATTTCGTATTGCGCTCCATGAGGGAAAGACAACTCTTCTTCAGGCAGTTCCATTTGAAAAGGAGGAGGGTCGATTTTATTTTTCTATTTCAGTTTCGCCTTTGCGGCGTGGAGTGAGCCCAGTATACGGAGCTGTTGGTGTTTTTCATGATGTAACCGAACTTAAGAGAGCTGAGCAAATTCGAATTGAATTTGTTGCAAATGTTTCACATGAGTTGCGTACCCCTTTGACAGCAATCAAAGGCTATACGGACACGCTGATTCAAGACATTAACCAGGGTAATATTCCACAGCGGCAATTTTTGGACATTATTCAGCGCAATACAGAAAGACTTATGAGTCTGATCCATGATCTTTTAGATCTTTCGTCCATTGAATCAGGGGAGTCAGGGACCCATTTGCAGAAGGTGCTCATGGATGCCGAAGACGTGACATCCAGGATTTTGAAGCAGATGCGTGGAACTTTTGAGGCGAAGAAACAAAAAATTCAAGTTCAATTTGATGCCAAAAACGTACTGGCTGATCCTCGTCGACTCGAGCAGGTGCTCGTGAACTTGCTGGATAATGCCTGTAAATACACTCCTCTGGGTGGAGAGATTTCAATAATTTGGAGTGCAGAAGATGAAAAATTTGCTCTCCTAAAAATAAGAGACACAGGACCTGGAATTCCATTGGAGCACCAACCCAGATTATTTGAGCGTTTTTACCGGGTAGATAAAGCCCGTTCTCGTGAGTTGGGTGGAACGGGTCTCGGTCTGGCCATTGTAAAGCATATTATGCATCGTCATGGCGGATCGGTTGCGGTCGAAAGTGCACTGGGCCATGGAACGACTTTTATTTGTTATTTCCCGGTTAAATAGGAATCTTATTTTTTTGCTAACCAACTCTGGCCCAGTTTTTTAGTGGATCTGGGATCATTCTTGGTTTCTTCATGAGAATTTTAGTGATTCCTATGTTGCTTGAGTTTCATCAAGTCCTATGGGATAAATAAAGAGTATGTGGGTAATTCGGTTACTGGCAGTTGTGATCTTAGGCCCCTTTGGACTGCAAGCGATGGCGCTGCCTGCCCATGATGTTCAGCATTCCCTTCAAAGGACAAATGAAAGTCAGAAATCCCATTCTCCTCTTATAAAAGAGGAGTGCGGGCTTTGCCTCGCTTATCATGCGAATACAGCGATGGCGGCTTTCGTTTCAATTTTGGATTGTATTCTTTTATTCAATTCCTATGATGGAATTATTTTTTCCAATCAAATTGATTCTGATTTTATTCTGATTCCGGACGCACGCGCCCCTCCTTTTTTAAGCTGACTTTTCAGCCCGATCTTAATTGCATTTAAAATTATATCTATTTTTAGATTTTGAATTGCCAGCGAGGGCAATGTTCATTTCAAAAAAAAGAGGGAGTTTATGTTTCATATTATTTCTCTTTCACTTCTTATTTTTTGTTTTTTTCAGACAAATGTCAGGGCAGAGTCGTCTTTACAACCCTCACAGCTCTCTGGAAAAGCAAAGGTATTTAATCCAGATATTAGCGCTAATTTTCTGGGTCTTTTGCAGCGTGGGACAAAATTGTCAGACGATCGAAGGGCTGCACCCTATAATGGACTATCGCTTCAAGAGGCAGAGATCCAGTTTACCTCTGATGTGGACCCTTATTTGAGGGCTGTTGCTCTTTTCTCGCTGGCTCAAGAGGCTTCGGCTTCAAAGGTCAGTTTCGGCATTGATCCAGAAGAAGTATTTTTAGAAACGATTTTTCTCCCCTCAGTGACTCTGCGTGCTGGGAAATTTAAGATGGCATTGGGCAAGCATAACCAACTTCATTCGCATACTTTTCCTTTTTTAGATTCCCCCCTTATACTTCAGCAGCTCTTGGGTGATGAGGGATTAAATGAGGTTGGTGTTTCAGCGGCAGCACTACTTCCTCTGCCTTGGTATTCAGAATTGGTTTTTCAGGGATTCAGTCTTTCAAACCAGGATCTTTACGCAAGTCCCAGATCAGGGGATTGGGGTGGCTTAGTTCATTTTAAAAATCTCTGGGATCTGAGTGATGATTTTACGATGGAGCTGGGTGCCTCGGGTACAGGTGCAAAAAACATATCAGATCAGACAGCCTCAGTGCTTGGGGGCGATCTAACTTTCAAATGGCGTCCAGCGGTGGGTGGAAAGTACCAAGCTCTTATTTGGTCAACTGAATATCTCAACGGGTATCGACCTGGGAAGGTTGATTCCACGACGGGAGAGTCGCTTGAAAGGCTAGGAGGTGTTGCGGCTTGGATTCAATACCAATTTGCTGAACGCTGGTGGGTTCAGGGGCGTTATGAATACATAGGGGCTCCTCACGCCGCTGCTCTGATGACCGAAAACAAGCAAAGTGCATTGATTGGATTTTTTCCATCTGAATTTTCTGGGTTTAGGCTCCAATACGATCGTCACACCGTACAGGACCAAGAAAGAGCAGATCATAGAGTTGCTTTACAATACAACGTGAGTATTGGCGCACATCCTGCGCACGCTTATTAAGTTAAAGGAAATATTATTTATGAAGAAGTATCTCATTTTATTTTTGACTGTCTTATTTACTGGGTTAGGTTTTTCAGGTCACGCTCACGCAAAACTCAATGTTGTGACTACTGTAACAGACTTGAGATCGATCACATCTGAAGTGGGTGGGGACCTCATTTCTGTAGACAGTATCGCCAAAGGGACCCAGGATCCTCATTATATCGAGGCAAAGCCCTCTTTTATGTTGAAAGCCAGTCGTGCGGATCTCGTGATTTCAGTTGGACTGGATCTTGAAGTGGGTTGGCTGCCAAGTATTATTCAAGGTGCCAGAAATCCAAAAATTAACCGAGGTCAAAATGGCTACTTGGAGGTCGGCCCGTTGATTGAGCCGCTCGAAGTTCCGAAAGGAAGCATTACCCGTGCTGAAGGGGATGTACACCCTTTTGGGAATCCACACTTCTGGCTGGATCCCATTCGTGCAGGAGAGGTTGCGGTTCATGTCGCGGAGAGGTTGGGTCAATTAGATCCCGAGCATTCAGTTCAGTTCATGAGTAATGCGAAAGCACTTCAGTCACGACTCCAAGCTAAGACCAAGCTTTGGCAAGCAAGAGTGGATCGCTCTGGCGTGAATAAGATCGTCACTTACCATAAGACACTCACTTATTTTTTCGACCGGTTTCATATTCAAAATCCGGCGATTCTTGAGCCGAAACCCGGCATCCCCCCGACCAGCGGCCACATTATTGAAGTCATCCAAATCCTTAAGGATCAGAAGATTTCGTTGATTTTGGTT
>JAHFAC010000108.1:0-1724 GCA_023250755.1 Bacteriovoracaceae bacterium
TATTGGAAACAGATACATACACGCGTTCGCTGGTTCGGCGAGAACTCTTGCGTGCTCAAATACAAGAAAAAATCAAAAGCATGTCTAAGTCTAATCCAAAGTGTGGCGTACAGCTCTGTGTTTTTATAGATGAAATACAAAAAATCCCTATTCTTTTGGATGAAGTCCACAATCTATTAGAGTCAAACCAAAACAAGATTCATTTTCTGTTAACAGGCTCCAGTGCTCGGAAGCTAAAACGCGTGGGTACTAATTTACTTGGAGGGAGAGCATGGACGTTTCATCTGCATCCGTTGACTCATTTAGAATGGGAGCAAGAAATGACTCAACAATTACAATTCGGAGCCATTCCGTCTATTGTAATTGAGAATCCAAATCCGCCAAGAACACTTAGGGCTTACGTTGGCACCTATTTAAAAGAAGAAATACAACAAGAAACTCAAATCCGAAATTTAGCTGGTTTCACTCGATTTTTAGAGATTTCCGCACAAATGCACGGAGAGCCTACTAATTTTACTAAGATGGCAAAAGAAGCGGGCATTTCAACAAAAACTGCACAGGAGTACTTTGAAGTGCTCCAGGACACTCTGGTAGCTTTTAGGATTGACGCTTGGGGGTACTCTGTTCGAAAGCAAGTTCAAAAAAGCCCAAAGTTTTATTTTTTTGACTGTGGAGTCTTGAACGCTATTCGAGGAGATTTACTTGCCGAACTCAAGCCGAGTTCATTTCGTTTTGGCAAGCTCTTTGAGACTATGATTATTCTGGAATGCATTCGCCTTAATGACTATTATGAAAAAGATTATCGTTTTTATTATTGGCGAACCAATACAGGTCAAGAAGTGGATCTCATTATCAGGCGTGAGTCTACAAAAAATCCTTTTGTCATTGAAATCAAATCTTCCACGGCTCCAGACGCCTCTGATACAAAGGGCCTTAAGGCCTTTTTATCTGAAAATCCAAAATGCGGACCGATGATTATCAGCCGTTCTCCACGCGCTTATGAAATCAATTCGATCCCTGTTTTACCCTGGAAAGAGGCACTCAAGAAAATATTTACTCTCTAGGCCAAAGCGAATTCACTTCGGCTCTGGCCTGGATCTGATCCCACGGCGACGGATCAGAAGCGAAACGAGCCAGTGAAAGTGGCGCTCGAGAAAGACGATGACTTTTCCGTGAAGGGTGATGATTTCTTCTCCTTTTCGCTTGGCAACAGCGCGGACGATGTGTCGGGCGGCGGTGTCAGTAGGCATTTGATGCCAAAGAGAGACGGGGTCGATGGATTCTGCGTGAAATTTTCCTCGATTATCGATCTTTCTGATTTCACTGACTACAAAACCTGGATTAATCAACGTGACGGCAACGCCGTGAGGTGAGAGTTCATGCCTCAAGGCTTGTGCTAAGGCCCGAACCGAAAATTTGCTCATGGCATACGCAGAATTTCCTGGCAGGCTGACATAGCTGGTAACGCTTCCGATCAGGACGAGCGATCCACGGCTCTTTTTTAGTTCGGTTAATGTCGCGTAAGCAGTTCGAAGAAGACCAAAGACATTGGTCTCAAATTGACGGCGATAGTCTTCGAGTGAAAGTTTCTCAAAATATCCTGCAACTCCAAAACCTGCATTGGCAACGACAATATCGAGTCCGCCGAATTTTTCACAAGCAAGTGTGGCGGCTTTTTCGAGATCTCCCTGCTGGTTCACATCACAGGCGATAACCGAAGTGGC
>JAHFAC010000108.1:1734-6251 GCA_023250755.1 Bacteriovoracaceae bacterium
TTTTAGGCGATCTGTTCTTCGAGCGCAAAGGACAACTTTGGCTCCTTGTGCTGCGAATTCGCGAGCAAGCGCTGCACCGATGCCAGAGGAAGCTCCAGTAATGAGGACGGTTTTACCAGTAAAACCGCGTTTCATTTTCACGTCCGCACCTGGGGCGCAGTTTTTAAAAATTCAATGGTTTTGTAATTCTCAGTCGCCCATCTGAGACCCCAATCTGTTTTAAAAAGAACGACTGGCTGTCCATCTCGATCCTCAAGGCAGCGACTGTCTTCACGGCGTTCAAAGAAGTCTGGATCAAATCCAGATCCGTGAATCCAGCGCGCATGGATAAATGGCAGCTTATCGATTCGGGCATCGACACTGTATTCGGATTTCAGGCGAAAAAGCAGGACATCAAATTGAAGAGAACCTACGGCTGCCAAGATGGGGTCTTTGTCACCGAGCCCTCGTTGCTTGTAAACCTGAATCACGCCTTCTTCAGCGAGTTGATCGAGGCCTTTTTTGAGTTGTTTGCGTTTCATGGGGTCGAGCAAGGTCAGTCCCGCAAAATGCTCGGGTGAGAACCGTGGGACGCCTTCAAACTCAACTACAGTTCCCGTATATAAGGTGTCGCCAATTCGAAAATCACCCCCCATATCGAGTAATCCTACAATATCGCCTGGCCACGCTTCTTCGATCATCACTCGTTCGCGCGCAAAAAAGTTCAGGGGTTTAGAAAGTTTAAACTCTTTCCCTAGCCGGCTATGACGGACAGTCATGTTTCGCTCAAACTTTCCAGAACAGACGCGGATAAAAGCCACGCGATCGCGGTGCGAGGGATCCATGTTGGCCTGAATTTTAAAAACAAATCCAGAAAAAGTCAGGTCAGTCGGCTCTACCACACGAGTGGTCCCTAGGCGGGGCGCTGGAGTGGGTGCCATCTCAATAAAGCGTTGAAGAAAACGCTCAACGCCGAAGTTGTTCATTGCGCTGCCAAAAAACAAGGGGGTGAGCTCGCCTTTTCGAATTTTATCAAAATCGAGAGAGTCTCCCGCGATATCTACCAACTCAATCTCGGTTTTTAGGCGGGTATGGAGTCGCTGTCCTTCTTCATGGTCTCCGCGTGGGCCTGCCATGATTTCATCGAAAGCAGGATCGTCGATTCCGGCCACTTTGCGGGGTTGGAGTCGACCCTTGACGTTGGCTTCACCCTCAGTCTGAAAGCAAAGCACTTCATCGGATTGTCGGTCATAAATTCCGCGAAATTCATCTCCCATCCCAATGGGCCAATTCATAGGGGAAGATCGAATGCCCAAAACTTTTTCTAGCTCGTCAATTAAGTCGAGGGGCTCACGACTGGGGCGGTCCAGCTTATTAAAAAAAGTAAAAATAGGAATTCCTCGCATCCGACACACTTCGAAGAGTTTGCGAGTTTGGGGCTCGACCCCTTTGGCTGCATCGATGAGCATTACGGCAGCGTCGACCGCAGTGAGTGTGCGATACGTGTCTTCAGAGAAATCTTTGTGACCGGGGGTATCGAGGAGATTGATCTGTACGCCCTGATATTCAAATTGTAAAACACTGGTACTGATCGAAATCCCGCGTTGTTTTTCGATTTCCATCCAGTCAGATGTTGTATGGCGCTGGTTGGCTTTGGCGCGGACCGCTCCGGCGAGATGAATCGCCCCACCATAGAGAAGCAGTTTTTCGGTGAGGGTTGTTTTGCCGGCATCGGGGTGTGAGATAATTGCAAAAGTTCGCCTGCGAGCGACTTGCTTAATTAACTCTTTTTCAAATTCGGGTGCGACTGTTGAAGAATTAGACATGGGAGCTGTAACTTGCCCGAAAAGCGCTGGAAATCAAGGGAAATGAGCGTGCCCTGTCAGTTCTTTGAACGTGTCTGGGCGAACCTGTCTAGCAATCAGTCCATTGTTAATTGGCTTGGGCAAGATCCCCATTTGCCGATACGTTCTTTGGGCGCAGGATTGGTAATAAAAAATTATGAAAGTAGGCACCGTAGCCCTTGTTGTCCGTAATCAGCAGGCAGAACCCATCTTGATAGACTATTTGTCGGATGATCGAGAAATTTCGGTCTTGGAGGCTGCAGTCGATTCGGGTGAAGAGGATCCCCTCAACTTGGTTTATCTGATGCGGCAACAGCAAATCAAAGATGACGATGAATTCGGTAATTACGTAGAAGAACTTTTGTCGCATCCTTTTGTACGGCCAGAAATCCAAGAACATGGGGTGCAGTGGTTGAGATCAAAAATCAGGATTGAAAAATACCAGAAAGCTGAGCTTGAGGCAGCAAAAGTGATCGCCAACTATGCTTTCAAGCTGTATCAAGAAAATCCTGATCGAAAAGATTTTATGTTAGCGGGCCCTAGTGCCCAGGTACGCGTTCGAATTTTTGCGCTCGAAAGGGCTGTAGTAGCCAATTCGTCAGCGCCTCATGCGGCATAGTGCCAATTTCCTTGATTTGGGTAACTAATCACGGTATTCGCTTCTCCCCGTAGACTCAAACCATTCTTGCGGGGGGATCATGAAATTTTCGAAGAGGATTTCTTTCCAGCTGCTTCTGGCAGCATCGGCGGTTTTCGCGTTTAATCCAAATCTCCATGCCACTGAGGGCGACACGATTCCTCCCTGTCGAGGATATGGCTATGATCTTCCGGTCAATAATAGTCAGGTTTTACATTGGAAGAGAACCACAGAAAATCAGTTTCGAGAGCGGGCTCATGTTCAAGGACCTATTCTTCAGCTTTTCTCGATCGGTGATCGCGATCATGTTCACTTTGAGATCCAATTGGGTAAATATTCTGATGAGACACTAGAGGTGATCTATAATCAGGACTTTGGTAAGCTCCCCCCCATTCATCCCGGTATGCAGGTTGAGGCCTGTGGGGATTACATCACATCCACCGCTCCGAGCGGCCCATATCCGGCCTCACCCGTGGGTGCAATTATTCATTGGATTCATATGAATCCGAATAACTCCAAACATGATGCGGGTTTTTTGGTGATCGACGGAAAGCTCTATGGGCAAGACATCGAGCACGTTCCACCACGACGATCTGATCGATAATGAAAGCGCACCCTGATTTACTCTCTCGTCCAGAAGAAATCAGGGCTCTGGCAGAGAGTCTCCAGAGGCATAAAATTATAGCATTTGATACTGAATTTATTCGCGAGACGACCTTCTTTCCAAAAGTCGAATTGATCCAAGTGGCAACCGATGAGGAGTCATGGCTCATTGATGCGCGCGCAGCTAAGGAAAATCTGGATCCACTTTTTTCCATTTTTAAAAATAAGGAAATTCTTAAAGTCGTTCATGCTGCCCAAGGCGATCAGGAGTGCCTTTATACGGCTTTTGGCGTGATCGCAACACCGACTTTGGATACAGCGATTGCCGCTTCGCTATGCGGATATGGAGATGGGTTGGGTCTCGGAAATCTTCTTAAGTCAGTCATGAACATTCGCCTTCATAAAGGACATGCGCGGACCCATTGGGGGGTGCGTCCTCTCCCACCCCAGCTCCTTGAATATGCTCATGCGGATGTAGAGCATTTGGTTCTGCTTGGACGCACTCTGATGGAGCAGCTCGAGAAATTAAGTCGAAAAGAATGGGCGCTTGAGCTCTCGGCCCAGTGGGAAGATCGGTCTTTGTATGAATCAGATCCCGAGGCGATTGCATTTAAATTGGGTAAGGGGGCACGCCTGGATCGACGCGAATATGCAAGTCTGATCGAACTCGTGCGTTGGCGTGAGGGACGGGTTCGTGAGTTAAACGTTCCAAGACGCTGGGTCGCTGATGATACGGTACTTTTAGATTTGGCTCGAGTTCGCCCAAAAGACATGGCCCATTTGAGTACTTTTCGTGGGATCAATAAGGGCGAGCTCAAGAAAAGCGGGGAAGATATTTTGACGGCGCTGAAGAGCGCAGCAGACACCAAGGATGTGGAATTGCCCCCGATCGAAAGGACAGGAACCCCAACACTTGCCGAGACCCAAGCCATCGATCTCCTTCGATGCTATATCGGAATCCTCGCAGATCATCATCATATTGCCGTAAGGCATTTAATGAATGCCTCGCAACTCCTTCCTTTATTGAGGACAGAAGCTCAATCTTGGAAAGAATTGCTCCAGCAGAAAATTTTGAGTTCTTATGCAGCTCAGTTGATCGGAGAAGAGGTGATCGCACTGCTCTCTGGAAAAAAGGCTCTTACGATTCAGCGATGCGCGGTGCAGATGGCGGATTTACCTGAAGTAAATGAATCGGTGGAAAGGTGATGGCTTCTATCGCGGAGTGGCCGAAGTTGCATTCGTATCGGGAACGCTATCGCGTTGCAGATCTCATTCCTCCTGCTCAGGTGATCCCTTCTCTCAGGGCGGTTTTTATTGGCGAGTCTCCCCATCGAGACGAGGTGGCTCCTGAGTTTCCTCACGAGCGATCTCCCTTTCGAGGTGTCGCTGGCAAGCAGTGGTGGATGGAGTTATCACGTTATCTCAAGACAATGCCCCCGATTCAATCAGTTCCT
>JAHFAC010000109.1 GCA_023250755.1 Bacteriovoracaceae bacterium
GTATGATGTCTTTGATTTCCTCGTCAGCATAGGCCAGATTCTTAAGCGCAGGAGGAACCGACTGATTCACGATTTTAAATGCACCACCGCCCGCCAGTTTTTTAAATTTGACGAGTGCAAAATCAGGCTCGATCCCCGTCGTATCACAATCCATTAGAAGCCCGATGGTTCCGGTCGGGGCGAGCACTGTGACTTGAGCATTTCGGTAGCCATGCTTCTCACCTAACTCAAGTGCGAGGTCCCAGTCTTTGCGCGCAGTCTCTCCCCACTCTTTCGGGCAAAAGGCCTCGTCGATCTTGTAAGCAGCAGCCCGATGTTTTCTGATCACTCGCAACATCGAATCGTGATTTTTTTCGTAACTGGGAAACGCTCCGAGAATTTTTGCCTCCTCCGCACTCACAGCATAGGCCTGGCCGCACATGATCGCAGTAAGAGCAGCCGCCCAAGTCCGGCCCTGCTCGCTATCATAAGGAATTCCCTTGAGCATGAGCAACGTCCCAAGATTGGCGTATCCCAGTCCAAGCGGCCGATAGTCGTGTGAGTTCTGCGCAATTTGTGACGTAGGATAACTCGAGAGATCCACCAGAATTTCTTGCGCGACAATAAACACGCGGCAAGCCCGGCGATAGCCTTCAATATCGAAGTTCCCGTCCTCTTTCAGAAATTTCACCAAGTTCAGCGAAGCGAGATTGCAGGCTGAATCATTCAAAAACATGTATTCTGAGCAGGGATTTGAAGCATAAATTCGATCCGTGTCGAGGCAAGTATGCCAATCATTGATGGTCGTATCATATTGAACCCCAGGATCTGCGCAAGCCCAGGCAGCCTCAGCCACCATCTTCCAAAGCGTACGGGCTTCGTAAGTATTTACCACCTCACCGCCCGTTCGCATGCGGGTCTCCCACTTGCCGCCTTGTTCAACAGCCCGCATAAACTCATCGGACACTCGGACTGAATTATTGGAGTTCTGCCCTCCTACCGTTTTATAGGCATCTCCATTGAAGTCTGAAGAATATCCAGCAGCAATCAGCGCTGCGACTTTTTTCTCTTCACGGCTCTTCCAGGTGATAAAATCGGTGATCTCGGGATGATCCATATCCAAGCAAACCATCTTTGCAGCGCGACGAGTCGTACCACCCGACTTGGTGGCCCCTGCACCCCGGTCAAAAACCTCGAGAAAACTCATCAAACCAGAAGAATATCCCCCCCCAGAAAGCTTTTCTTGTTGGCCTCGAATCTTAGAAAAATTCGTTCCGGTCCCTGATCCGTATTTAAAAAGTCGAGCTTCATTTTTGACCAACTGAAAAATCGACATCAAATCATCGTCAACTGATTGAATAAAGCAAGCCGAGCACTGGGGTTTTGTGTAGGCATTCTTTGTTTCAACAATCCTCATCGCCATAGGGTCCCAGGCAAAATTCCCACCCGATCCCTTGATTTGGTATTCATGCCAAAGTCCTAAATTAAACCAAACGGGCGAATTAAAAGCCCCCATCTGGTGAATCAGCATAAAAGAGAGTTCGTCTTCAAAAACCTGGGCGTCTTCTGAATCAAAATACCCCATTTCTTCGCCGGATCGGCGAAGAGTGTGCGCAACTCTCTTGATCACCTGACGGACCGAGGTCTCATGTCCCTCGCCCTGTCCTGATTGAGGCACTCCTGCTTTACGGAAATATTTTGAAACCAAAATATCCACAGCAAGCTGGCTCCATTGGGCTGGAACTTCACAATCCTTCATCTCAAAAACAGTATGCCCATCGGTATCTTTGATTTTTGAAGTCGCTTTAACATAGGTGACTTCTTTGAGCGGATCTCTCCCAGTACTGCTAAAATAGCGACTCATTTGGATTTTTTCAGAAGAGTTCTCCTTGGAAGACTGCCCTGACGATTTTCGGGTTAAAGCCTTTCCGTGAATGCGTCCTTTGAGTATTCCATTTTCTAATCCGTTTTCCGGCATCTTCTCCGGGCTAATTTCCATGAGTCATCTCCCCTTGTTCGCTTAGCGATTACTTGCTTAAAATTAACTAAAAACTGTTTGAATATGTAGATTCGGGTGACTGTACTGCCAACCTCCCCCGATCTCCAAATTTACCTCGCCGTACTCTCTCCCTCGTCGTCGCCCTTCTGCTTCCAGCTCGTAAAAAACTTCAATCATCCTGATCCTTTCAGCCTGCCCCTCTTTTTTACCCCTGTCAAAGCACACCCCCTATCTATTGTGGCATTGCCACACATAGCCCCTAGGGGTTGTTGTCGATGAGTCTACTTAACTCCTGATCGCAATTAGCTTTTTCACTTTTTTTAGAAAAATATGCGCATGATTATTTAAATTTCATGCGCCGCAGAAAGTGTTTTCTGCTTGACCAGATTTCAATTTTAGGAACACTCGACTGGAAGCGAGATGTGCCGCCTTATTATTAAAAAATAAGCTCTATTCGTGTGCATTTTAAGGTGTTCTTGCAACTTTCTTGCGAGTTTCCTGCAAAATTCATAAAAAAACGAAAAATATATAGAACATTCACCACACCAGCCCAAGTTCAAAGCGAAATCCGTTCAATTGAAATCCAGAAACGCCCGCGAGTTGGCTGCCAACAGACCAAAATCCACTTCGAATTCGAAGAGCGGTCCCGTCCTGCGAACCCATACGAATATCTACGCCCGCACTGGCCTCGTAGCCATAACTCAACCCTTGAGTGTAGGGCTCAACTCCAGTCGGAGGCGAAGCAAGCTTCATAAAATGCCATGAAAAAACGCCATTTCCCCCGAAAAAAGGCTGAAATCGACCCGTTGGAAAAAGAAAAACATGAAAACCTGCTAAAAATCCTGAACCATAAATAGTCGCCGCAGGCGTATCGCTTCCGATCGACGCCTTGCCCACTGAACTCTGAACCTCACAAGCTGCATTCGGACGAAAATATCCCTTTCTCGCCTCTGCGCGAAATGCAACATACTGCCCAAGCGCCCCTGTCAAGCTTTTGCCGGTAACGCCTGTATGAAAATTAACTCCGATTGCTGCGACAGGTGCAACTTCCCCCGCCCCCTTAGCCAGAGCACGGTTTGAACAAAGCCCCACTCCGAGCAAAGCCCAAAATAATGCACAGCCCCAATATGAAATGGACAAGATTCCACTTCTCATCTTCTAGTGTATCGGTGAATTTTTAATGCAACATAAGACACACTCCCAAAAAAATTTAAAAAAACCTTCGAAATTTCATTTTCACTCAGGAGAAGACTCGTTAGACTGCTCGGCTATGAGTACCTTTCAGGCGATTGTCTTGGGAATCATTCATGGATTTACTGAATTTCTCCCCTTAAGCCCAGACGCACATCATCGACTCATTCCCTATCTTCTCAACTGGCCCACCCTTCCTCAAGCTTTACGCGCAGCGATGAACTCAGGAGCCCTCCTTGCCCTCTTGGTTTACTTTCGCCACGATTGGGCCAGTATTTTTTCATCGTTTCTTCAAACTCTGATTTATCGAAAAAAACCTATGACATTGGATGAGAGACTCCCTGTTTTTATTGTGCTTGCTGGACTGCCTTCGCTGGCAGTGGGGATTTATTTTCAAGAATACATCGATGTTCTTTTTTCCCAGCCCATCAGTGTAGCTGGGAGTTTTGTTGTCTTTGGCTTTTTACTTTGGCTCGCTGATTATTTTAGCCGTCGCAATAAAGGCATGTTTGACTGGAATTGGCTCGACTCTCTCTTGACCGGAGTGACTCAAGCGTTCCTTTTCATTCCTGGCTGCGGGAGAACCAGCGGTGCACTGATCGGGGCTTTTTTTCGGGGCTACCAACGCGAGGCCGCAGCGAAAGTAACTTTTTTTATGGCGCTCCCTATTCTGGCCGCCTTTGTCTTTTTGGACGGACGCGAAATCCTATTCCATGCGGAAGCACCTGCCGACGGGCTCACCTGGTTTACCTTTTGGACTGCTTTGGGAGTGACTTTCTTTGCAAGCCTCATGGCCATTGGCGGCTTCATGAAGCAAATTCAACGAAAGAGCTTTTTGAGTTATTTTTTATACCGATTGGGTCTTACTCTAGCAGTAATGGCCGTGTTTTGGATCAGATCAAAGCGAATGTGAATCACCCGAGCCTTTTGAGGCCGATTGAGCGCCTTGGGAGTAGTCCACCATTTCTTTCAATTCCTTACCGACTTTAAAAAATGGAACCCGTTTTGGGGGAACTTGCACCACTTGCCCTGTCTTGGGGTTACGTCCCTGATAAGTTCCATAACTTCGATTAACGAAAGAGCCAAATCCACGGATTTCAATTCGATCATCCCGCCTGAGTGCATCCGACATCATATCAAAAACCATATTCACGACGAGCTCAGCCTGCTTATGTTGGAGATGAGCTTTTTCGGCAATGGTGTTAATTAAATCAGCTTTTGTCATAGAGTGACCCCATGTCTTTCTTTCACGCTAAAGACAACTCCCTGCTTTTGCAAGAAAATTAAGTGTTTCACTGAAACGCTAACCAATGCGTCATTATTTTGCCGTTTTTAAGGTTCCTCATCCTTACGATCCTTACACACTCGAAAAGGAGAAGGTGCCATAGAGCGACACTCCTCCTCAATCACTTCGACGAAGCTCACACGGCTGTTTGGAGATCCCTTCTGACTCCACTCAAGCATTTTTAGAACAGCTTGATCTTCACCCTCAAAGACGGCCTCAACACGGCCATCCGAAAGATTCCTAACATACCCTCCTAGAAGAGAATATTTTGCAGCGGCGTGAGCGGTCGCAGCGCGAAATCCAACGCCTTGAACACGACCCGATACAATCACTCGACGTCGAATCAAAGTTGCCTCACCTCTTTGACGCCAGAAATCCCCCAAAGGTCCAAAACAAATTTTTTATGATCGTTACGATTGCCACGGTAGTGCATCGTAACCAGATTGTGGCCGCCGCTTTCTGACATGTCGAAATCATCCAGGACCAGTTCATTCTGGGACAACGACTGGTTGATGGACGCGCGCACTTTTCCGTCCGGGTCATTCACCAACACTTGGCAAGCAAAAGAGAGGGATCGCCCGAGCAATCGATCTTCGAAAATCCCAATCGCGACAAGCACTACAACCACTGTCAGTGAAGTCATCACTGCAATGTCCGCATGCCCGATGCCCACACAAACTCCAATCGCTGCCACAATCCAGATGGTTGCAGCAGTGGTCAGTCCCACCACCGTCCCTCGGGATTGAATGATCGCGCCCCCCCCAAGAAAACCAATTCCTGAAACGATCTGGGCCGCAAGGCGTCCTGGATCGCCAACGTAACCGCTCTTGGCATTTTGATTTGAAATCAAGATCGAAACACAAGTGTAGAGTGCCGCTCCCACACAAATCAAAATATTGGTTTTAATCCCCGCAGGCTTGTTCTTGAGTTCACGCTCCAAGCCAATCAACCCTCCGCAAAAAATGGCGACAAACACTTTCGGTGCAAAAAATTCAGTCAGCTGCCAAAAGGTCCAACTTGAGGAAGAGGTGTCGATCATGGTGAATTCCTAAGTAGCAAAAGCGGCTCAAGGACGGCAGCATATTCGTCAGCAACACGGTCCCAACTTCGTTTTTCTGCAATGGCCCGGGCTTTCTCAGCGATCTGTGCACGCATTTGAGGATTTTTTAGAAGCTGGGCCAGTTTTTCAGCAACTTCACGGCTATCTGCGGGATTTTCAAGGAGAAGCCCACTTTCTCCGTCGGCAATCAATTCAGCGCCTCCTGCCAAACGCGAAACCACGGGAGGAAGCCCCGTCGCCATGGCCTCGAGAATCACCAATCCAAAGGGCTCATAAAGCGTCGGCAATAAAAACGCGTCGGCGGCACGATAAAAAGGAGCGACATTACGAGTATGTCCTGGAAACAGGAGGCGATCCTCGACGCCCACCGCTCTCGCTCGAGCCTTAAATCCCTCGATCGCACCACTCCCCACTGCCATTAAGCGAATTTTTTTACGAAGCTCTGCATCAAGAAGCCCCATTGCATCGATTGCAACAGCAAGCCCTTTGCGCTCAAAAGCCCCAACAAAAGCGACCACCGTCTCATCCTCGTTCACACCAAAACGCCGCCGTAGCTCCTCTCGTTCATGACGTGTCGCATCGTTGACAGGGTGAAAAACTTTTGAATCTACCCCATGGTGAATCACGTGCACGCGCTCCTCGAGTCCAAAATGCTCCTTGAGTTCGCGGGCTACTGAGTTTGCGATGGCAATGTAGGTTTTCT
>JAHFAC010000110.1:0-4506 GCA_023250755.1 Bacteriovoracaceae bacterium
TAAAATGACAGATCTGTCGGCTAAAATGTCTTTTGTGGAGTTAGCTGGAACGATTGATTCTTTTTCAATGGGCTTATGGAATGGTGTTGTGAAGTCAAATATCGGCATTGACCTCAAGCCGGCGCATCCTTCCTATCAATTTGGTGCGGAAGTGGTGGGATTAGATTTGAAACAGGCGACGACTTCTCAGTTTCCACTGTTTAAAAATACGATTATAGGAAAAGCCTTTTATAAAATGACGGGGACTGGAGCGAGTCTAAACTCAGATTTGGCTATTTCTAATTTGAACGCAAAAGGAAATATGAAAGTAGAAAAAGCCACTTTTGCAACAATTGATGTGGGAAAGATGGCGGCTGAGGCGGTTACGAAGAGTATACAAAAAATAGGTGAAAAATATCCACAGTTGAAAGATAAAAAAATAAACGCTGGTGGTGGCAGAGAATCTCGCTATGATTTAGTTACTTCTGATTTTACGATCTCCGGGGGGAAGTTTTCCGCTCCAAACTTTTCCGCTAAAGCAGAGCCCAATCAAGGCATCGATGTCAAAGGCGATACGACGGTGGGGATGAAGGACTATTCGCTCAAAGCGCTCTGGGAAGTGATCGACACTTATAACTTTACGAAATCAAAAGATTTGACTGTAGATCAGGCCGGGATAAGAGTGGAGCATATTTTGGCTGAAGGAGACGGTCCAGTGCGGTTTCCAGTGCATGTCAATTGCACAATCAAATCACCTTGTTACTCTTACACTGAGGTTCCAGAGTTTTTGGCAAAAATAGCCCTTGCAAATGTTTCCAAAGCGGTAGAAGGAAAGGCAAAGGCAGAGTTGAAGAAAAAAGCAGAAGAGAAGTTGCAGGATCTTGCTAAAAAGGCTCCCCCTGCAACCCAGGAGAAACTCAAGAGTTTATCAAAAAAATTCTTTGGGCATTGAGAACAAACTATAGAGAGAGGAATGAAATATGAAAATGAATCAGAGATTAGTTTTTTTAAGTTTGATGGTGGTCGTTTTGGGTTTGGGTTGCTCCACTGAGAAGGTGAAAAATAAATCTAA
Organism: Bacteriovoracaceae bacterium; assembly: GCA_023250755.1. GTDB lineage: Bacteria > Bdellovibrionota > UBA1018 > UBA1018 > UBA1018 > JAHFAC01. Next base: position 1,052 of record JAHFAC010000110.1, read on the forward strand.
AGAAGCAGCCGCAAAATTTTGGCAGGACAAAGCTTACCCTGGGAAGGCCTATGACGTGCAAGTGATCGAAGCTGAAAAAGCAGATGACGGCATGTATCGAGTCAAAGGTGTTGTCGATGGTGAGACACGCGTGGGGATGTATAACCCTGAGACTGAAAATTTCTCAGAGGGATATTATTCTTTAGCTCACGAGAGAAATAAGAAAATTGCTGAATTAGAGCAAGAGTCGAAATATTGGAAAGAAAAAGCGGAAAGTCTTGAAAAAGATATTTTCAAGCTTAAAGTTGAACTCAAGTTGGCTAAGGGTAAGAAAGTTGAAGAAGAAGATTCTGAAGAGAACGAGACAAAGGGCTCTGACAAGAAAAAATCAGCGACTCAGTAATAGCTGAGAGTTTTATGAGTGAGATTAGACTTCGGGCTTCCATAGACCTTGGAACTAATACGTGTCTTCTTTTGATCGCGGAGTGGAACTCTGAAAGAAAAGAAGTGGTGCGTGTCATTGGGGATTACACAGCCATTGTGCGACTCGGCCAGGGTGTGGATCGTACCAAACGGTTTTCTGACGAAGCGATGGAAAGGACCTACACTTGTCTACAAAGCTACGTAGAGAAAATAAGAGCAGCCAAGGTTGACCCAAGAGATGTGATCTGTGTGGCGACGAGCCAGGCGCGTGATGCAGCCAATTCGAAAGAGTTTTTTGAGAAGGCCGAGAAAGGTCTCGGCCTTCAGTTCCGGATTATTTCTGGCGAAGAAGAAGCGCGGTTCACTTTTCTAGGGGGCCTATTGCCAGGAATGCAGCCTGAGCGTACTGCGGTGATTGATATTGGAGGGGGAAGTACGGAGCTGATTTCTGATCGGGGAGGCGTGAGTTTTGATGTGGGTTCAGTCCGTTTTACTGAGCGCTATTTGAAATCAGATCCGGTCACTGATGTGGAGTTTTGGGAGTGTCAGGCAGTATTAGACGAGGTGATTCAGACGCGTCTTGCGTGGAGAAAAAGCCTAGCCCCTGCCGCTGAGCTTTTGGGGGTCGCAGGGACAGTTACCACTTTGGCCGCGTGGCATTTAGGTCTAAAAAAATTTGATGCGACTCTTCTTGATCAAGTTCGTCTCAGCCGTGGGGATGTTCATCGATGTGTGGAGGAGCTCAAGTGGAGAACTGTTTCGGAACGCCAGAAGCTGACAGGAGTTGAGCCCGGACGGGCTGATATTTTACTAGCGGGAGCTTTGATCCTCTGGAGAACCATGGAACTTTTAGACTTTTCTGAGTGTCGTGTGAGTACGAGAGGACTCAGGTTTGGGGTGTTGGCTGGATGATGGTCAATTCACGCTGATAATTTGGTCCTATTAACCCAATTTAAGCAAGATTTTCGAGCCATTTTGCTGCTTGGTGTTGGGGTCAATGGCATCACCTGTTTTATATTTGCCAATTCTTTAGTTTTTTCATATGGATATCGTATTGCTATGGGGCTGTAGCTCAACTGGTAGAGCGCTAGCTTTGCAAGCTAGAGGTCGTCGGTTCGATCCCGATCAGCTCCAAAAAAAAAGGCGACACTCTCATGTCGCCTTTTTTTTTGGAGCTGATCCGATGAGCGACCGCGGAGCAAGCTCCAGTGGAGCTTGCGACGTGGCCTGGCAGCCACGAAGGCTGACAGAGCGAAGAGGCCGGCCCCGGAGGACGAGCAAGGAGCGAGTCCGTGAGGGGCAGCTCCACCAAATTGAACACTGGACGAACACCTGTCCGGTAACCCTTCCGCCTTAGATAGTTCGATCCCTGCGGAATCATTAACAGATAATAAAAAAGCCGGGCCCACTGGAAGTAAGTCTTCCCGTGCCCCGGCATAATATTCAACGGTAATACCATTCTCTTGTACTACGACTTTGTGAACGATTTCGCTTAAAATCAAAGTCTGCTCGTGGGCCTTGAGCTTCCTAAAATTCTTTCCAAACTGACGAACAATTTTCAGGGCGTTGTCGAGATTGAGCACCTGGGATTTGCTCAGTTCCAAGTCATGTCTGAACTTGGTCTTTTCATTTTCAATCACTTCAAGTTGCTTAGTTAGTTCCTCTACTTTGTCGAGCAGGGCTCTTTTGCTGTTCTCGCTCATCTCCTGGCCAAGGGTCGTAAAGAGATTATTCCTCATTTTTTCGACTTGTCTTCGCTCTTGTCTCCTCCTTTTCGCAAAAAGTTGAGGCCAATCGAGCGGTATCCCATTGCATCTACTCATCCCTTGATGTAAAATTTCCAGCGCCCAACTTGAAGTTGGGCGTCAATTCGAGAGGGGGAGTCTTTCCATGGGTGCTTTTACCGGCAATCCAATTCTTTTTGCTTTGCCTATCGCGTTCCTGGGTTTGTCTGCGTCCGCCGTAGAACGGCAGAGTGGCAAGGTCATCGGGCAAGGCAAAGATCCTCTCCAAATCCAGTTGAGCGCCCCTAAAGGGGGTTGGACCGTTGATCGAATGGTCCGTGTCGAGGGAACGGTAAATGATGCGACTGCAAGCCCAATCACGGTCAATATCAACGGCGATCGATATCTGCTGCGAGTTCAAGGCAGTTCCTTCTCCAGGAAATTCCCGGTCTCGTCAGGAAAGAATTCCATCATCGTTTCAGGAATGAATCAAGCTGGGGAGAGACAAGCTGAACGAACGGTCTTCGCCCAAGTTCCGCCTGTTCCGATCATGGCGGTGCTCACCAGCGATACGGATGGGGTGTACACCGATTTGCATATTTACGAGCCCAAGGCCGATCTCACGAGTCCCATCGTTGAATCCGAGAAGTCCCACGCCCACGTCTTTTGGGCCGCGACCCATTCGCCGACGGGTGGACAGTTTTACTTGAACGAGCAGGGAAGCAGCTTCGATCAACCGGGATATGGCCCTTACCTTTATACGCATTCCTCGCCGCCCCTCGGAGTTTACAGGATCGATACTAACTATTGGCCATCGGGCGACAAGGCTCACACCGTCGCTTATTTGAATCTTGTCCTCTTCGGAGGAACCCCGAATGAGAAAAAGAGGGTGATTCAGGCGCCGCTGACCATGCCCGGTGAAACGATCACTTTGGCCTTCGTACTCATTGACAAGAGGCAGACCGGATACATCTATTCGCCGGCAGCCGATCCAAAGCCTTCCGCGAAATCCCCCTGGCCCGCTTGGGTCCGTAACTTCGATCCGCATACCGCCAAAAAAGAGCAACAGGAAAGCACTAATGCGTTTGGCGGTGATTAGCCTATTCGGCTTCTTATCATTATTGGATGCTCGGGCGAGCGGGATTCCCTCGAAAGTCGAGAGAGAGGCGCTTCGAGCCCGCTTGGCTAGGATCGCCTTGCAAGAGTCCGTGCAAATGACTCGCCATTGGGCTCCCTCTCAGCGGGATTGCGCTGGATTCGTTCGGTACGTTTTTCGAGGATCACTCGGAGCGGGAGCACGACTCTGGGCGGATCGGACAGGCCAGATGA
>JAHFAC010000110.1:4516-6213 GCA_023250755.1 Bacteriovoracaceae bacterium
AGATGACTGACTACGTTCGCGCAGACGAATTGGTCGCTTATAATTTCGATGCCGTCGCGCGAGAGCCAGATCCAAGAAAAGTTCTGACTGGTGATTTGCTCGTCTATTTCGATCCAACCAAGCCCCCCGATGACGCCTGGCATCTCATCCTTCTGTTGGCTCCGCCCCTTGGCGGCCAAGACCGCATCCTTGCCATCTATCACAACGGAGCTAAGGGCAAAGAAGGTGCCGTCAAGAAAGTATGGTTGGATACGCTGTCTTCTCCTGCTTGGTCTGAATGGCGTCCCATAGCGAGGAACCAGAGGTTCCTTGGAGTGTATCGTTGGAAGGGTTGGGGCGAAGGACGGCCCTTGCCAAAAGCAATGAGGGTCGTTCTATGATCGGGAAAATACCAGCCATAAAGATTTTCTTTTTCTGTCTCCTTTTGTCCGCCCGTTGCTGGGCTGCCGAAGGAGACGCGACATCGCCTCCGAGCAAACCTAAGAAACCCAAACCCCTCGTCGCCGAACATGTCCTGCGGATCAAGGACGCGCGAAAGCTCAAGTCCATGATCCAGGAAAATGATTGGTGGAAAGAGTTTCTTCGATCAAATCTTTACCGTGGGATGTTCGCGCGCCAGGCATTGGTATTCGATGCTTTGGGGGAACAAAACGCAAATGCCTGGTCGGGACGACTGATCGATTTCATCTACGATCGTTTCTTGGACAAACGACCGCTTAGCATCAGCTACTTCCATTTCCGGCGCCTAGTGAGTCCGTTCGGCTTCACGCTGTACGACATGGGCTCCACCGAGAGAAAACTGATCGAAACATTTCTAGGCCATCTTGGATCGGGAAAACCTGTCTCGACTGAAATCATCGATCCAGCGGGGCAAACCAGGCAGATCAGCGTTTCTCCGATACATATCAGGGGACATAAATTCGCCCTCGTCATCCACGGAGACTGCATCAGCTTGAGCGCAGATCCGAAAGTCGCGGCGGCTTTGAGCCTGAAGTGCGAGAAGGTCGGCGATATCAAATCAGACGGGGAAATCGAAACTTCCCTTAAGTCCTTTGCCGCGCCCGCTTTTGGGATGTTGACCAAGTATTTTAAATCAGCTCCCACCATTCGTACGGAGCTGAGCTGGAATTCCTCCAGCCACTCATTCGAGCCGACTCAAATGCTTCTTGGGATGGGGGGAGACTCCGCCTTTAGCCCACTAAAAACTCCGCCAGAATTGCTCAAAGCCGTGCCAGGCGATTCACAATTCGTCGCGACGCTGTTTGTCCCAAAGCCGCCATCTTTCTCGCGGGAAGACATGAATTCCACGTTATTGCAGCCGCCGGGCACCCTGAAATCCAGGGATCACATCCCGCTCACGCTCCTGTTCATGGGCATGAAGAAAGACCCAGCCAAAGACCCAAAAGACCGCAAACCCACCGTTTCATTGACGGCTGCCCTGCTTCCGGCTCAGGACACTTCTGAAAACTCGCTAAAACAGATCGACCTGCTGTTCAGTAAAAAGGTTTTCTACGACGTGAGATACAAGCTGGTCTGCAATCGCTGGATCGCCCTTGCGGACAGCGACGAAGCCATCGAGGAAATCGAGAAAACCTGTCGCGGTGAAATCCCCTCGTTCGAGCAAGTCCCTCCCTCCTTCAAGAAGCGCCTCGCCGAAGAGCCCTCGGTCGGATGGGCCTATCTCCATATCGGTCGGG
>JAHFAC010000111.1:0-1980 GCA_023250755.1 Bacteriovoracaceae bacterium
TGACAGAGCGACCGTACGATTGCTGCTTTGAAAAATAGAGCAGGATATCTGCAGAAAAATAGGCAGCTGTCCCCATGATTCCCAAAGCAACCAGTGCCTCAGTTAAGCTAAATCCGCGTTGGTCTCCAAGACGAAGACGCAATCGGCCAAACAGTCCCCTACCCATAGGGAAATGATACCGTAGTAATTTGATATGACGCTACTTAATTTTTTAATATAGATTTTTTAGTTTTGATTTCAAGGTGTTAGCTTAGCTCAGATTTCTGCTCTCATCGTCACTTCACCCAACTTCTCTACTGTGAGCCTGATCTCCAGTCCGGGCTCAAGCGTCACAGCTTGAGTTGCCGCCCCAGCCAAAACAAGGCTCCCAGCTGGGAGTTCGAGTCCTCGGGAGGTCAGCAGTTCACAGAGTTGAACGATTGAGTTTACGGGATGCCCTGAGATCGCGCTTGATCGGGCGGATTGAACCGCCTTTCCGTTGACCTCCATGATCATTTCGAGAGTGCTGAGGTCTAAGCCAGAAGGAGAAATCGGCGATCCCAATATAAAATAAGAAGATGAACTGTTATCAGCCACCACGTCTTCCAAAGAAAAATATTTAAATCCCGTATAGCGTGAGTCGAGGACTTCCATCGCTGCGCAAACGGATTCGCAAGCTGCCAGTGCTTGCTCTTGTGTCACTTGTCCCTTGAGAGTGCGTTTTGTTTTAAATGCGATTTCAGGTTCTATTTTAGGATGAATTTTTCCTTTAAGAGAAAAGTACGCACCATTTTGAACCTGCATCCGGTCCGTTAAAACACCATAAATAGGGGAGCCAAGCCCCATCTGCGCCCGCTTGGCCTCAGAGGTGAGCCCCATTTTGTATCCGATTATCTTTTCACCTTGACTGAGCCTCAGCCTGATGCCCTGATCTTGGATTTGATAGGCTTCTTCTAATGTGAGCTTCGGGTGCTTTACCGTGACTCGCTCCACTTCTCTCGCTTCGAGCCTTGCTTGATCCAAGGCCTGTGCAATTTGGGTGAGTGGGTGTGTTTCCAAGTTTTGTCCTTCCCATTTGCGACTCTTGATCTGAGCCGCTCAATCAGTTATTAGTTTACAATCTACATGAATTTATTCCAAAGCTGGAGGCTTTTTGCTCAAAGAACAAGCACAGGAGTTTTACGATATTTCTCCTGAGATTTCTGAACATACGGCCGTATTTCCGGGAGACCGACCCTTTAGTCGGAATACGTCGCTCACTTTTGAGAAGGGCGATCACCTGACGCTGTCTGATATCCACTGTACCGCCCACATCGGCGCCCATGTCGACGCACCCCTTCATTATCATTCAGGGGGTGAGGCCATCCACGCGAGAAGCCTGAGTTATTACCTGGGCCCCTGTCAGGTGATCGAAGTGAAGCTGCCTCGAGATCGGCGCATTTTACCTCAAGACATTCAGGGTGTTTCTATTCTTGCCAAGCGTGTTTTATTTAAAACAAGGTCCTTTCCGGATCCCAATCAATGGAACGGCGACTTCAATTCTCTTTCGCCTGAATTGGTTGAGGATTTGGCGGGAAAAGGAGTGGTTTTAGTGGGGATTGACACCCCCTCAGTGGATCCTGCTCAGTCTAAAAAACTAGAGGCTCATCAGGCGATCTATAAAAACAACCTCGCTCTCTTGGAAGGAATCATTCTCGACTCGGTCGTCGAGGGAGTTTACGATTTGGTGGCTCTTCCGTTGAAAATTAGAGGAGCAGACGCTTCGCCTGTCCGAGCGATTTTGATTAAGCAGGCGGTTTTATAATGGCATAAGAGATTAAAATATAATGGTGTAAAAAATTAAATATGGCAGCGCAAGAAATTAAAAATTACATCGGGGGGGAATGGCTCTCTCCCATCTCAAATCAATGGTTGGATAATTTGGATCCAGCCGTGGGAAAAGTGTACTCACAAACTCCAAACTCAGACGCACGGGATATCGATCTGGCGGTGACAGCCGCC
>JAHFAC010000111.1:1990-6182 GCA_023250755.1 Bacteriovoracaceae bacterium
GCATTTCACGAGTGGGCCACGACGCCCGCAATCAAGCGAGCCAAGATTTTACGCGAGATAGCGAGCCTGATTGTAAAAAATCAAGAAGCCCTGGCCAAGGCCGAGTCGGTTGATACGGGCAAGCCTCTTGCTTTGGCGTCCAGCGTGGATATCCCAAGGAGCGCGTTTAATTTTGAATTTTTTTCGGATGCGATCACTCAGTTCTCAAGCGAGTGCCATGCCACTGATGAACTGGCCATTAATTATACTTTAAGAAAACCACTCGGCGTCGTGGCCTGCATCTCGCCTTGGAATCTTCCACTCTACCTCTTGACTTGGAAGTTGGCCCCCGCGCTTGCGGCCGGAAACTGCGTCATCGCCAAGCCCTCTGAGGTCACGCCGATGAGCGCTTACCTTCTTTCTCAGCTTTGCCATGAGGCCGGGTTGCCGGACGGGGTTCTCAATGTCGTTCATGGCCAAGGGGCCAGAGTGGGTTCAGCCCTCTCCGAGAATCCCGCTATCCGCGCTGTTTCTTTTACAGGGAGTACTCGCACCGGTGCCGAGATCGCTAAAAAAGCGGCGCCTTTATTTAAAAAACTCTCCCTCGAAATGGGGGGGAAAAATCCTGCTCTCATTTTTTCTGACTGTGATTTTGATGAGGCCGTGACTGAAACGCTGAGAGGCGCTTTTACCAATCAAGGACAAATCTGTCTTTGCACTTCTCGCATTTTGATTGAACGCCCAGTTTATGAAAAATTTAAACAAGCATTGATGGGGAGAGTCCAGGCATTGAAAGTGGGTGACCCTCTCGTTATCGGAACGGATCAAGGGGCGTTGGTCTCAAAAGACCATTTCGAAAAAGTTCTTTCTTATATTGACCTAGTGCAAAAAGAAGGCGGTAAAATCCTCTCGGGCGGAAAGCGAGCTTTGGTCGAAGGGCGTTGCCAGGAGGGCTGGTTCTTAGAACCCACTTTGATCGAAGGGGTACTCAGCTCAAGCCGAGTGAATCAAGAGGAGATCTTTGGCCCTGTGGCCGCGCTGATTCCCTTCGATACTGAAGAAGAAGCCCTGAGCATGGCTAATAGCACTCGCTATGGTTTGGCAGCAAGCCTCTGGACCCGGGACATCAAAAGAGCAAATCGAGTGGCTGGACGCCTTCAGGCCGGAATCGTTTGGATAAATTGCTGGATGCTGAGAGACCTCAGAACACCCTTTGGTGGGGTGAAGGATTCTGGCGTTGGACGAGAGGGCGGCCTTGAGGCTTTGCGTTTTTTTACGGAACCAAAGAATGTCTGCATTAAGCTTTAACTAGGCTTTTAAGGAGAGCGCGATGAATCAAGGTGACGGCCAGAAAACGGGCCAAAACACGGTAGTCGTTTCTCAAAAAGCTCCTGAGCCCGTGGGACCCTACCCCCATGCGAGACGTGTGGGTAACCTGCTTTTTCTTTCAGGTGTGGGCCCCCGAGAGCGGGGGAACAAAAAAATCCCTGGAGTGGAGTTAGATGAGCGAGGACAAATTATTTCATATGATCTCGAAGCTCAGTGTCATTCGGTATTCAAGAATGTTCGTATGATTTTAGAGGAGGCGGGATCGAGTTGGGATCAGTTGGTGGATGTCACGGTTTTTTTGACGAATATCAAAGACGATTTTCAGATTTATAATCGAATTTATGCCGAGTATTTTAAAGAGCATCAACCCTGCAGAACAACACTTGGGATCACGGCGCTGCCAACCCCAATCGCAATTGAACTCAAGTGCATTGCCACGATTGCTACGGTATAACGCTAGGTGAGTCGGCACAGGTAGCTAGGTGGATATATGGATATTATGTGGATATATAAGTAGATATAAAGATGAGACCTCTTAATTTTAAAAAATGGATCAATGAGCATCGTCATCTCCTCAAGCCTCCCGTGGGTAATGCCCAAGTTTGGGAGGATCGCGAGTTTATGATTATGGTCGTCGGCGGGCCCAATTCCAGGATGGATTACCATATCAATGAGGGCGAAGAATTTTTCTACCAACTCGAGGGCGATATCGTTTTGCGCGTTCTTGAGGCGGGCAAGCCCGTGGATATTCCTTTATGCGAAGGAGAAATTTTTCTTCTTCCTCCCAGAGTGCCGCATTCACCCCAGCGGCCAGCAAATACGGTGGGATTGGTGATTGAGCGTAAGCGCCTGCCTCATGAACGGGATGGTTTTGCCTGGTATTGTAAAAACTGTGGCGAAAAACTTTATGAAGAATTTCTTCATGTGAATCATATCGTCACCGATCTTCCACCTGTATTTGATCGTTTTTACAATAATGAAGAAAACAGCACTTGTAAGAATTGCGGGACCCGCCAAATGCGTGACAAGAAGAGTAATTCATGAGTAAGCCCAGCGGTAACCATGGTGATAAGGTGACTGGTAAAATCGACATCCATACCCACATCCTCCCGATGTCCCTACCGCGATTTAAAGAAAAGTATGGGTATGGCGGGTTTATCCAGCTCGAGCACCATCAACCGTGCAGAGCGCGCATGCTCCGAGATGACGGGAAATTTTTCAGGGAAATCGAAAGCAATTGTTGGGATCCTCTGGATCGTATTCGGGAGTGCGAATCTCACGGTGTCGAGATGCAGGTGCTCTCGACCGTTCCGGTGATGTTTAGCTATTGGACTAAGCCTCAAGACGGCCTGGATTTGTCATGTTTTCTAAATGATCACATTGCTGAGGTGGTCCGTGCCCATCCCACTCGATTTAGAGGCCTGGGTACGCTGCCGATGCAGGCCCCTGATCTGGCCGTCCGAGAGCTTGAGCGCTGTATAAAAAGTCTTGGACTTGTTGGAGTTCAAATTGGCTCGCACGTCAATGATTGGAATCTGAGTGATGCAGAATTATTTCCTATTTTCGAGGCCGCTGCTGAGCTGGGTGCCGCAGTTTTTGTCCATCCCTGGGAGATGATGGGTGAGGCGAGAATGCCCAAGTATTGGCTGCCTTGGTTAGTGGGGATGCCCGCTGAAGTCTCTTTGGCGATTTGTTCGGTCATTTTTGGTGGAGTTCTCGAGAGATTGCCCCAGCTCAGAATCGCATTTGCCCATGGAGGTGGGTCTTTTGGAGGGACACTGGGTCGGATCGAGCATGGATTCCACTCTCGTCCTGATCTTTGTGCTGTGGACAACCCAGTCAATCCCAGAAATTATCTGGGCAGATTTTATGTGGACTCTCTTGTTCATGATCCCAAGGCCCTCACCTATCTTTTGCAGCTTTTTGGCCCAGAAAAAATCGCCTTGGGTACGGACTATCCCTTTCCGCTTGGAGAGAAAGAGCCCGGAAAACTCATTGAGTCCATGCCAGAGCTGAGCGCTTCAACTCGCGAACGTCTGCTCAGAGGGACGGCGCTCGAGTGGCTAGGGTTAAAATGAAAAAAATGGAAAAATCGAATTCCGAAAATTATGCACGTAAAATGGACGAACACGACCCACTCCGAAAATTTCGTAATCGATTCTTATTTCCGAATTCACCGCGTGGCGGGAAAAAAAGCGCACCCTGCATTTACCTTTGTGGAAATTCTCTCGGACTTCAGCCTAAGAAGGCTAAAGAGTATATTCAGCAGGAGCTTGATGATTGGGCACGTTTGGGCGTAGAAGGCCACTTTCATGCTCGGCATCCATGGTTACCCTACCACGAAAATCTGACTGCTCAGCTGGCTCGTCTCGTCGGGGCAAAGCCTGTCGAAGTCGTTGCCATGAACACTCTGACCGTGAATTTACACCTCATGATGGTCTCTTTTTACCGGCCTACGCGTGAGCGCTATAAAATTTTGATCGAGGGAGGTGCATTTCCGTCAGATCAATATGCGGTGGCGTCGCAAGCGCGCTTTCATGGCTATGATCCCAAACAGGCTGTTTTAGAACTCGTTCCGCGTTCAGGTAAACCGAATCACCCAAATAACCCGAATAATAAAATGACGCTCAACTCTCAAGACATTCTCAGTCTGATCGAAAAAGAGGGTGAGTCTATCGCGCTCGTTCTTTTGGGAAATGTGAATTACCTGACTGGCCAGGCGTTTGACATGGAGGCCATCACTCAAGCCGCACATTCCAAAGGCTGTGTCGTAGGATTTGACCTTGCTCATGGCGTCGGAAATTTAGAGTTCAAACTTCATGACTGGGACGTAGATTTCGCAGTTTGGTGCTCTTACAAATACCTGAACGCCGGTCCCGGCAGC
>JAHFAC010000112.1:0-2029 GCA_023250755.1 Bacteriovoracaceae bacterium
AAAAGCACGATAAACGCGAAACTCTTAAACGCAAGTCAGCCGAGCGAGAAATGGACCAAGCCCGCAAACACAGGCTTTAACTCTGTGTCGAGGCGGGTTATATCCAAAGTATGCCCTTTATTCTTGGCAAGACTGTTTCAGAGATATTCGTCAATCGAGTCAAAACCACTCCCAATGCCACCGGCTTTAGCTTTAAAAACCCAAAAGACCAGTGGCAAGAGGTCCGCTTTGCTGAATTTTTCGATGAATGCCGTACCGTCTCTTTCGGCCTGATGGGACTCGGAGTGCAGCCCAAAGATCGAGTCGTCATCTTATCTCAAACTCGTTACGATTGGGTGTTATCTGATCTGGCAATCCTAGGAGCAGGTGCAATCACCGTCCCCATCTACGCCTCCAGTACTTCTGAAGATGTCGCTTACATCCTAAACCACTGTGAAGCAAAAATCGCCTTTGCAGAAAATCAAGTGCAGGTGGACAAAATTCTTTCACAAATCGAAAAAATCCCCAATCTTCAAAAAATCATCGTTTTTGACTCCAACATAAAAACTGGAAAAAATGAAATCCAAACCCTATCTACATTAAAAACAATCGGCCGCCGCGAAGAAGCAAAATCACCGAATCTTTTTGAAAAGAATTTAAGAGACGCCAAGCCTTCGGACTTGATTACCATTTGCTATACATCAGGAACAACCGGTATACCGAAAGGAGCCATGATATCGCATGAAAACATGGTAAGCGTCATCGGGGATTGCTGCAAAACATTTGACGGCTTTTTACGGCCAGAGAAAGAAACAGTAATTTTCTTTCTCCCGATGTCACACATCATCGGAAAAGTAGAATCCATGGCGACCTATACTTTCGGCTGGAAAGGCTGCTTCGCAGAAAATCTGGATCGCTTGATGATAAACATGAGCGAAGTAAAACCCACACTCATGTTTTCTGTCCCGCGAATATTTGAAAAAGCTTATTCCGCTATTCAGGCAAAATTAGACCAGGCACCCCTTCATCGCCGAAAGCTTTTCTCATGGGCAATAAACAGTGCGCGCAAATATCATTTAGCCTTAGGCAAAAAACATCGCCCTTCCCTGCTCGACTCCTCTCAATACTCTTTAGCGAAACATCTCGTTTTCACGAAAATCCTCGCCCGCTTTGGGGGCAGGATGAAATTTGCGGTCTGTGGCGGCGCTCCCCTTCCCGCTGAGATTGCGACTTTTTTTAAAATGATTGGACTCCCTCTCCTAGAGGGGTATGGACTTACTGAGACCTGTGGTCCAGTGACACTGGGCGCCCCCGCTCACTTTAAGGTTGGCTCTGTTGGCCGGCCATTGGGTGAAGTGGCAATACAACTCGCACAAGATGGTGAAATTCTCATTAAATCTAAGAAAATTTTTCAGGGCTATTTTCGCATGCCTGATGAAACCGCCCAAGCCTTAGATACTTCAGGATTTCATACCGGTGACATCGGACACTTGGACGAAGAGGGCTTTCTCTATATTACTGACCGAAAAAAAGACCTAATCGTTACCAGTGCCGGAAAAAACGTTGCCCCGCAAAAAATAGAAAACCTGATGAAGTCTCGGAAGTACATCAATCAGTTTGTTGTTCACGGCGACCGACGCAACTACCTGACCGCCCTTGTAACCCTGGATCGAGAGCAAGTCATTCAATATGCTCATGAACATAAAATCCTCTTCAGCGATTTTTCGGGTCTCATCAAGCACGCTAAAATTCAATCCCTCATTCAAAAACAAGTGGATGAGGTCAATACCCAGCTGGCAAGCTTTGAGAGAATTAAGAAGTTCATCTTACTTTCAGAGGATTTCACTATTGAATCCGGGGATTTGACTCCTTCTCTCAAAATCAGGCGCAAGATGATTACTCAAAAATACAAATCCGAGTTAGACATGATGTATAGTCCTTGACTACCCTAACAAAATTCGGTAGTTAGCTTTAAAATCTGTAACTACCGAATCACACACTGAGAGGTTTTTTCATGGCTCGCGTTACCATCGAAGATTGCTTAGATAGC
>JAHFAC010000112.1:2039-6177 GCA_023250755.1 Bacteriovoracaceae bacterium
ATTTGGCGACCAAGCGAACTCGCCAGTTGTTCAAAGGGGCCGAGCCTCTCGTTAAAAGCAAAAATCGCATCATTGTCACGGCTCTTCGCGAGATTGCAGCCAAAAAAGTTCGAGCTTTCTATGAAAAACCACCCACCTCAGGAGACGATCTGCCACCCATGGCAAATTAAAGGTCCGACAGAGCCCATCAGGACCGAGCTTGATACCGACTCCCTTTCTGCGTAGTTGTGTTCTTAGAACGAATAATGTGAGGAATTTTTCGCCTTGGCTTGAGTGAACTTCCGTTTTCAACAAGAACCCAGTCAAAAACTTCATCGACTTTTTTTACAAAATGCAAAGTCATGCCCTTTAGGGCGTACGGGGGCACTTCTTCAATATCTTTTTCATTCAGCGCCGGGAGAACAATATGAGTGATTCCTGCCCTGCGGGCAGCAAGAATTTTCTCTTTAATTCCCCCGACTGGAAGGACTTTTCCCGTCAAAGAAAGCTCACCCGTCATTGCGAATTTTTGACGAGCCTCCCTGCCGGTAAGTAAAGAATAGAGGGCAGCAGCCATGGTAATTCCAGCAGAAGGACCATCCTTCGGAATTGCACCTGCAGGGATATGCAGATGGAAGTCTTTATCCTTAAAATATTCTTTTTCTAGCTTGAGTTCTGCTGCGACCTTCTTTTTAACAAAGCTCCAGGCAATTGTGGCACTCTCCGTCATCACCTCGCCCATTTGTCCCGTCAGTTTGAGATTGCCTCCCCCTGGCACATCTGTCACTTCAACAAAAAGAATATCTCCCCCCAGTGCCGTCCAAGCCAGACCTACGACAACACCAGGAGCAGTGATTCGTTCAGACATTTCGTTGTAAAATTTCTTAGGTCCAAGCCAACTCTTGAGATTCTCCTCAGTGACGACAACAGACTTACCGAGCGCACTTCCGCTCACAATCTGAGCAGCCGCTTTGCGGCAGATGCGGCCTACAAGCTGCTGTAACGAACGCATCCCAGGTTCGCGAGCATAATCCAAAAGCATTTTTCGGAGTGCTGCGCGCTCAATTCGTAATTGCGATGGCTTTAAACCATGCTCGACCAACTCTTTTGGAATAACGTATTTGAGCGCAATGTCCTCTTTTTCTTCTAGAGTGTATCCTGGAAGCTCGATGATCTCCATCCGATCCAAAAGTGGGGACGGAATTGTGGAAGTAGTATTTGCTGTCGCAATAAAAAGCACGCGCGAAAGATCAAATGGCACATCGAGGTAGTGGTCGATGAATGCATGATTTTGTTCTGGATCCAAAACCTCTAATAACGCGCTTGCCGGATCACCCTGATAGCTTTGTCCAAGCTTATCAATTTCATCGAGCATCAAAACCGCATTGCGAGTGCCTGCCCGTTTCATTCCCTGAAGCACTTTGCCAGGCATGGCGCCTACATAGGTGCGGCGATGGCCCTTGATTTCAGCTTCATCACGCATCCCGCCCAAAGAAAAACGATAAAATTTTCTCCCCAAACAGGCTGCAATGGATTTTCCAATGGATGTTTTACCCACACCGGGCGGCCCTACGAGACAAATGATTGAGCCTTTGGGATCTGACTTCAACTTCCGAACAGCTAAGAATTCGATGATCCTATCTTTGACCTTCTCGAGCCCAAAATGATCCCCATCTAAAACAGCCCGTGCATTCCTCAGATCAAGATTATCAATCGTTTCTTTACTCCAGGGAAGCGAGCAAAGCATCTCAAGATAAGTTCTGGAAATATTGTACTCAGGAGAATGCTCTGAAAGAGTTTCAAATTTTTCAAGTTCCTCAAATGCGATTTTCTTCACATCCTCTGGCATACCAGAGACCTCAATGCGCTCCCTGAAAGTCCGTGTGGACTTATCTTTTCCTTCTTCTTCGATTCCCAGCTCCCGTTTGATCACGCGAAGCTGCTCTTTGAGGAAAAACTCGCGCTGCATTTTATTGGCTTTTGTATTTACTTCATCTGTAATTTTTTTCTGAACATCAGCAACGTCTTGCTCTCTCCTCAAGTGAATCAGTAATTTTTCAAAGCGAGATTTGACCGAAAGCGTTTCAAGGAACTCTTGCGCATCCGCTTTGGATAGAGACAGCGCAAAAGCCACTAAATCGGCCACGGTGCCGGGACCAGGCGCATTAATCATCGCCAGCCGCATTTCTTCTGTAAAAAATGGATTCACCTCGGAGAGTTTCTTGACATGACTGATCACTGACCGAGTAAGAGCATCGAGCTCCGTAGACTTTTCGATGACATCGTCTAGATATTCTGTCTCGACCACGATGTAAGGATGGTCAGAGAAAACACGCTTGCTCCGAAAACGCTTCATGCTATGAACGAGAAGATTCACTGATCCGTCTGGCATCTTGAGACGCTTTAAAATCCGAACGATCACGCCTACATCATAAAGCTCTTCGGGCTTAGTATCGTCGCGCACATCCCCCTGCCTGGTCAGGAGAAGCCCGATTAATCGCTGGCGGCTGATGGCTTCTTCAATCGTGGCGACCAGTCTGGGTTGAGTCACCAAAAGAGGTGCCATCAGAGTAGGAAAAATCACAGCAGAGTTGACCGGCAGAACAAAGAGATTAGGCGGAAGAATTTGATCAGGTATTACCAGACCACCCGAGTTTTTATCCCCAGATGAAGAGGCAGACGAAGCGCGATCCGACCCCTTTTCATCCGAGAAGCCAGAAATCAAAAAGTTGGTTAAAAAGCCAAAATCCACAAATCCACCCACACTCTCTCAATAGAGAAAGATACACTTTCCTCAACTTAAGAATGGATACGCTTCTTCCTCTGGCAAGGTAAAGCTGCTTTTTTAGTCTGCTGGCTGAGAAAGTAGGGCTAAGTTGATCTTTTCTAAGAGGCCATTCGAAAGTGAGCTATCTTGAGTCTCTGCTTTCGAAAAACCAGCTGAAAAGCCATCCGAATTAAGCCGCTCAACCTCTTCTTGAGTCGTCACAGTAACTTCAGTGCCACCCATGACTCGTTTGGCATCCACTTCGTGTTTGTATCTCAGTTGAAGATATTTCTTCCTCGGAAAACCATTAACCTTATATTCTATATATTTATCTCGGGACTGCGAGTAAACCCAATCCGTTTCAAGAGTCCGCTCTGAAAGCTTTTGCAACTCTAAAGCACTCGCCTCCTCCGGGTCTTTTTTAATCATCTTATGATTCTTAAGCGCTGTTTCAATCCCCTTCCAAACAAGTGAGAACTCCTGCTCAAAAACTCTCTGATTTTGAAGTTGAGCATAAGCTTGCGCCTTGACTGGCGAATTTGACGCACAGCCAAAACAAAAAGCCACAAAAAAAACTATAATACCAATGTTCTTTATCATTTTTTAATTCTCTCCCCTTTTCCGGGACGGATATCCACAATAATTCGGGCTGGACTAGAAAGTTCAAAAACCTCCACCGATTCCTCACCGCTTTTTAATCCCGCCACGAAGGTCCATGAATCTTCTTCTAGTTTGGGCAAAAGCTCCAATCGATCCACGACCCGGCTTTTTTTGAAAGCGTTCAAAACTTTACGAGCTTCAAACTGAAGTTTCGAGTGGCCCCAAAGCGTGAATACAATCCGCCTTTCTTCAGGCGAAACAGCAATTTGATAATAAGGAGGGCGCTGCATTGCGACCGGCTCTCCATTGCGACTTCCCTCAAGATCAATCACCAATCGTTCAAATCCTGCATTCGATGCTCTTCGAATATCGCGCACTACCACATCTGCAATGGCTCGATCTCCTCCGACAAAAAGACCATCATGCAAATATGATTGCGTCTTCTTCAGCTCTGCCAAGTGGACTTTTTCGGGACGCACGGCAGAACATACCGCAGGCGGCAATAAACTGACTCCCAAGATAGAAAAAAGCAGAAAATAAGAAAAGAACTGAATTTTCTTCACGTCGGACCTCCTAGAGATAGATGCTTATAATTTAGCTGTCGCCGAGCGAACACGCAACCTGAGAAAAAAGAGTCCCATCCTTGATCTCCCCGTGGATCAAGGGAGATGGCACAAGGAAAAGTGGGCAAGAAAAAATAGGATTGATGAGTTATTTTTTAGATTTTCTATGCCAAACTAGAAATAAAGTCACAATCCCGATGCCGGCAACCAGAAGGTAAAATCTCCAAGT
>JAHFAC010000113.1 GCA_023250755.1 Bacteriovoracaceae bacterium
ACAAATAAAAAGATGCCTTAAGTACCCACGAGAATACCGAGTACAAGTTTCACAAGGACACTCTGGATCAAGAGGAGCCGTGTCATCCGCATAGCGAGCGTTCTTGATATTGAGTTTTCCGCGACTCGTAAAGAGCTGACCATTCCGAGCATTGCGAGTGGGCATCACACAATCAAAGAGATCAATCCCAGCTCGCACGCCCTCGACGAGATCCTCCGGACGTCCTACCCCCATCAAATAACGGGGTTTGCCTGCGGGCAAGAGGGGTGCGGCAAATCGAGCCATCTTTTGCATCAACTCGGGAGTCTCACCGATCGAAAGTCCACCCAAAGCAAACCCATCAAAGGGGAGCGCCGTAATCTCGCGCGCCGACTCGATACGCAGATCTTCATAAAGCCCGCCCTGAACAATCCCAAAACGTGCCTGGTAAGGGTGAAGCGAAAACTGAAGACCTCGCTCTGCCCACCGCAGCGTTCGGCGCATCGCTTGCTGTACCTTCTCTTGAGTCGCGGGATAAGGGGGACACTGATCAAAAGCCATGACGATATCAGCACCTAGATTTTTTTGGATCTCCATCGAAAGTTCCGGCGTAAAACGATGCGAACTACCATCAATATGAGATTGAAAAGTAACTCCATGGTCGTCAATCTTGTTGAGTCCAGAAAGTGAAAAGACCTGAAACCCCCCACTATCCGTTAGGATCGGCCCCTCCCAACCCATAAACCGATGCAGCCCCCCGAACTTGGCCACTCGTTCGTGCCCGGGGCGGAGATATAAATGGTAGGTGTTACCCAGCAAGATCTGCGTGCCAATGCCCCGAAGCTCACCCACTGTCATCCCCTTCACAGTCCCCAGCGTCCCTACCGGCATGAAGGCAGGAGTCAGGATTTCGTGAGGCTTGCCCTGTGCTCCCACCAAAGTAAGCTGGCACGCACGCGCTGCGGTTTCAACAAAGCTTGAGACCGTTTTCTCAACGGTAAATCGAAGAGGTGTCATATAAAATTTATTTTTAATCGTGCTTTTTTCAAGCTTGAGCAGCCCGCTGCAGATTCAAAACGAAGACATCCTGACAAAAAACATCATCCAACCGACGAGAATCCCCATGCGTAGCTTTTTTGATTGTTTTTAGGCAATTTTTAATGATCGCAATCTTTGCAAAAATGGCGTCTTTTTCTAGCATTTCAAATACCTCTCAATAAATTCTCTTCAATTCGGCGCCTGGAAATTTTAAAATCCAGATATTCGCTCATTTTTCTGGCTTTGAATTCAATAAATTTACTGGGCAAATGGTTGATCATCAGCTTTCCGTTTGCCAGGATCTGCATGGTGATCATGATGTCCGCATCATTTAAAACAATGAGATCCACCTCGCGACCTGTTTTTTTTGAAAGAGAAGAGGTTAATCCAAGAATATCAGAAATGCCCTTTGGCCTTTTCTTGAAAAAAACAGCTTTCTTATCTAATTCTCTTTTGAGTGTCGCAATAATGCTCTTTTGACTGTGTTGTTTAAGAAGGCGCTTATTTTTCATAATTTGCCATATACTTCTACCCATGCTACTTCGCTAGATGAAGTAATGAAAGGCTGAAGATCTTATTTAAAAAATGGGTTCTCTCGTTTTTCAATCCCAACCCAGGGCAAACACGAGTGTCTTCATCGAGAGTGAAAATCCGCTGTCGGATACTTTTGAAGAGCTGGTCAGAGTCTCCTCCCCAGAGGTCCGTTCGACCCACACTTCCTTGAAACAAAGTATCCCCCGAAAAAAGTGATTCTCGAATTCCAAACGCCTGATCCTCATGCAGACGTAAGCAAATGCTCCCGGGACTGTGGCCAGGAGTGTGGATGATGGAAAATTTGAGCACGCCCACCCGAAGAACCTCACTATCCTCAAAAAAATGATCGATGGGCAAGGGATCGCTATACTCGAGACCAAAGAGCCGACCTTGCATCTTGAGCTGGAGGTAAAGCGGCTCATCCGCGCGGTGAAGAGCAATCTGAGGAGAACTCTCGCCCTCCGTTAACTTTTCACGTACTTTACGCGTTCCTCCAATGTGATCCAGATGCGCATGGGTGTGAAAGAGATACTTCACACTCAAAGATGCGCCACTTGCCACCTTCAGCCCCTGCAAAGTACGTAAAATCTCTTCGGGCTCATCACCCGGATCGATCAAAACGGCTTCGCCGGATCTTGGACAAGCCAAGATCCGGCAATTGCACTGAAAGGACCCGACTACAACCGTGTGGTCAATAATTTGGAGGGCACTTTCTGACATTCTTAAACACTCTAGCCTCAATCAATAGACAGGATCAATTTGAGTAATCTGACACCACGTATGCTCAGAGTAATAATCACTACAATACGCTGGAGGATTTCCACCCGGAAGCCAACACTCATCTGGATCCCAGGGGCGGTGAGGAAAGTTCCGCTGCGGAAAAGATTGCATGTAACTCGTTTGGCACTCCACTTTCATCTGCAAAAAAGGCCGCCAAGGATCCGTCTTCTCTCCCGTTTTTTTAACCAAAACCTCGGCCTGGTAATTTCGTAAAATCGGCCTTCGCATGGGATCCAATTTCTCATCTGTCATTTCAGTTCGGCCCGGTTTAACATCGAGGCCAGCTAAAAGATTCTGAAGTTCAGACATTCCGGCTGAATTTCCATACTTCTCAAGTGCCTTGTCTTTTAAAGTTTCAACAAAATCTTTAAGATGATTGGACTTCAAAGCCTGATAAGCAGTGCCAATGGTCGCCTGAGGCGAAGACAAATCATTACAAGCCGCCAACCCTAAAATAGTAGCGCATAGCGCTAAAATTCCTATCTGTTTTTTCATTAAAAACCTCCTCTATATTAATTGAAATACAGTCTTTGGCCTCTACCGAATCCTCAGCCATTGAACAATCATTTTTAATGATAGTTTTTATGAGTGACTTTAAAGTCTGATTCCCCCTATAAGAAAAGTACCTGACACAGACGCCTAACTCACGACGGAGGATAATTCATGATCAACCGAATTTTGACCTTTAGTCTTATAACCGCAATAGCAACTGGATGTGCCATTCAAAGAAAACCATCTAAATTGGAATATTTACAAAAGGATTGGGACGGCAAATCTGCTTCTTGGCAAATTGAATATGATGTGACTCGGGCTTCAACTCCTTATGCTCCCATTGATGTAAAAGCCACACTTTACACCCGTGCCTACATTGAGGCTTTGGAAATGGAAACGGGCCCAAAGCGCCTAAGACCCTCTAACGAAATTAAAAAAGAAGTCGATCGTCAGATTCAAAGCTATGTGAGCAAAACCTCATGCTTTCACTTTACCGTCAAAGGCAAGGATCCAGAGGCCGCACTCCTGAAGAATTACACAGCCTATGTTCGTGACGAAGACGCGAACGTGACTCCAGTTCAATTTCTCCCTGAATTTGAATCGACCAGTGCACCGCTTAAAATCACGGAATCGACTGGATCTTACTACATTAAATCCGGAATCGGCTGCACCACAAAACGCCCAATCAACACTTCAAAGGCTTTTGCCCTTTATCTGACAGATAATGTTTCAAAGAAAGTGACGTTGTCCTGGGATCCACCGGTCATCGAATAATTCATCGCCATAACTCAATCAGCAGCAGCGTGGCTATCCCTGCTGCTGATTGAGCAAATCTCTGGCCACACACTCCCGCACCGGGCCAAATGATCTGCGATGAATTTCGGTCACGCCTTGCCTCTTGAGTGCCTCAGAATGCACCAGAGTCGGATAACCTTTATGGATAGAAAGACCATAGCCCGGAAACTTCTGATCCAACTCAACCATCTTCTGGTCGCGCCAAACTTTAGCGACAATCGAGGCACACGCGATGCTCAGACTGACCTGATCGCCCTTGACGATTGCAGTCACCGCTGAGTTTAGTCCACGAGGTGGGAATTTTCCGTCCACCAAAACATGGTCGGGCTCTTTACCTAAAGCTTTCACTGCGCGAACCATCGCAAGGTGGACTGCATGATGAATATTGAGTTGATCAATTTCTTCGACGCTCGCGATCCCGATTGCTGAGGCTCGAACCCAACCTCGAATCAACGGTGCGAGGCGCTCTCGTTTTTCAGGCGAAAGCTGTTTGCTATCTCGGACTTCTGAAATCCAAGGGCATGCATCATAATCTAAAATTTTGGGTAAGATGGCAGCACCGGCAACAACTGGGCCCGCCAAACAGCCTCGCCCAACCTCGTCTACACCCACTACAATGCGCAAGGGATAGCCAAAGCGGAATTCCCACTCCGTATGAGGTATGACCGCCGTTTTTTTCACGAAAAAACTTAGTTCTTCTTTTCGCTATCAGCAGAAGCGGCCGCATGAGCCGTCACACTTCCGGTGTCGAGCTCACGATCTACGCGTGCAGCTTTACCCTTAAGTTCGCGCAGATAATAAAGCTTTGCTCTGCGAACACGACCTTCTTGCGTCACTTCAAGTCGCGCAATCTTGGGCGAAGCCTCAAGAAAAATTCTTTCTACGCCGACACCGTGTGAAATTTTACGGACTGTAAATGATTTGCTCGCACCTCGGTTGGCTCGCGCAATCACCACGCCCTCATAAGCCTGAATACGTTCTTTTTCGCCTTCTTTAATTCGAACATGCACTCGAACCGTATCTCCCGGATTGAAATTAGGGAGATCAGTTCTCAGATATCCCTTTTCCACCACTCCCACTCGATCCATTAAGCCCTTCAATCGGACCTGAGTTCCTCTAGATGCCTTCTTACGTTTTTTCTTGGTCGCCGCCATGGCAGACTCCTCTTTGACTTCGAAAACCACCTAAAACCACGCATCAAAACGCGTAGAATGAGGCCAACTGACACGCTTGCCATTCTCCAAAAGGGAGAACCGGTTAATGCCCAAACAGTCGATCCAGAATAACCGCGACCGCTGCTCGAACGGAGAGATGATTATACCCTCCTTCTTTACCTTCAGGCCCGTACACCGGGGCCAGAATCCGGTGTACCTCGGGATAGAAAGTATCCGAAATGCCCCAACCGGTCCCAAAAACCAAAACCACGGGACGGGTCCGATGAGGTGCAACCAGTTCTTTCCGATAATCGGAGTAACTGATGGCATTCGGAAGAGGTCGAGCATCCGTAAGCACCACCTCAGGCCACTCACCCAACTCTTGATGAATTGCCTCTTTTGCCTCATCAAAGCGATGAACGAGCCGCACTCGCTCCAACGCTTCAAATCGGTCAGGATGGTACTCACGCGAACGCTCCGTCCTCCAATGACCGAGAATTCGCCCAACCAACTCGTGCTGCTCCTCAATCGGGGTCACTATAAAATACTGCCGAACCCCAAACGTTCGCGCCGACCGCGCGATATCGTGAATATCCATATTCGTCACGGCGGTAGTTACGAGCTTCCCATGACGATTTCGAATCGGATAATGGAGCAATGCTACATAAACCGGTGCAGGCACGAGAAGGGTACGGATATCACTGTCGCGCTTAGGGTTCAAGAAGATCAGGGCGTTTACGCCGAGTTCTTTCGATTCTTTGAGCTTCACGCCAGGCTCGGATAGCCTGGTGATCACCCCCCAGAAGGATCGGGGGCACTTCTTTTCCACGAAAACTGCGCGGCCGCGTATACTGAGGATATTTCAACAACCCCTTTTCAAGGCTCTCTTCGCTCAGTGAACGCGCATTTCCCACCACTCCCGGCAAAAGTCGAGTCACCACATCGGCAAGCACCAGCGCAGGCAATTCCCCACCGGTAAGTACGTAATTTCCTATGGAAATTTCTTGATCTACGCAGAGATCAATAAAGCGTTCGTCCACTCCCTCATAATGTCCACAAACAAGAACCAGCTTCTTAAAACTTGCTAACTCTTGCGCTTTCTTTTGGGTCAATACTGTTCCCTGGGGGGAAAGCAGAATCGTGGTCGCACCTTTTTGCTTTCTAGGTAAGGCACTTCTCCACGCATCATACAAAACATCGGCTTTTAGTAACATTCCCTCTCCACCCCCATAAGGAGAGCCATCTACGGTTCGGTGCTTGTCCTTAGTAAAATCTCGAATCTGCGTGAACTGGTAAGAGACAATCCCTTTTGTTACGGCTTTTCCCAAAAGGCTTGCATCTAATACTGAAGAGAAAATTTCTGGAAAAAGA
>JAHFAC010000114.1 GCA_023250755.1 Bacteriovoracaceae bacterium
TTATAGGAAATATCTGAAGGGGTCCCTTTAAAACCGGAAAAATCTGGTTCGGCGCTGGTTTGATGATCCTCCAGCTTCCATTCGCTTTCTTGAGTACAAAGGTCACGCTCAATTTTGGGTCGGGAGCGGGCATGCGAGTTCCGTGAGCGTCGCTGAGGGCGATGATTTGATAGCGGACCTCGACTTGCGCGGTCTCACCTTCGATTTTAGCTGGCAGGACTTGGTAACTCCGGGCGATGAGGAATGAATCAGGCTCGGGTGCGGTAGTCCAGAGCGTGAAGGCCAGACGCTCCGGATCCGAGAGCCCGGACCAGATAAATCCCTCAGCATCCCGCGCGCAGTAGTATCGGATGACTTCTTCGGGCATTTTGAAATCGTTTTTCACACGAAGCGAGGGGGTGGCGGCTTGGGCTGCAGAAAAGATCATCAGCGAGGGAAACAGGGAGCTGATCAGGATGTTGAGGATGTTGAGGATGTTGAGGATGAAAATGTTTTTTGGCTTCATCGGATTTTTTCTCCTCCCATTTTTTTCTCCTCCATTTTTTTAAGGCCATCTTTTTTATACTGACATGCGCGATTCGAGACCGGTTTGAGGCGAAGTGTAAAAAGTCCAGGACGAAGGAGCCGCACAGCCTCCCCTGGGGGATCTGTAGAAAGGGCAAAAGTCCTTTCTCGGATCGTCCCTGCGCTTTGAGCGGCTTCAATCACATCGGCGATGAGAGATCTCGGATCATAAGTTCTCACTACAAAAACATGCCCCGAAGTATCCCAAGGCAGTCGATAGACGAGAAGGTCTCCCGTGCCGAGTCTTTCGCCTGCATAGACATTGAGTGCTACGAAAGCCTGCGAGGTCTCTCGAATCAAAGCTGCGCGGTCTTTTTTGTAATGAGGCGGTGTCGGCATTTTTCCGGTTCGCAGGTAAATCCACATGGCGCGAAAATCCAAAGTCGTAAAACGGGCCTTTCGAATTTCGGGCGGGAGCGCAGCCGTGACCAAAGAAGAACAATCCAGTCCCGTCGAGCTGGCACCTAAGATATAACCATTATGGAGAATGGGGATTCTTCTTTTTTGCCCATTTTTGAGTGTCAGCGTCGTGATTTCGGCAAGTTTGAGCCGTGAGAGAATTTTAGTTTGATCCTGGGAATCCATACCGCTGAACATCACAAGTCGCTCGACGAGCGCATCTTGGCTCAAGGGAGCGGGATTGCCGAATAGTTCAGAAAGTTCTTGGTTTCTGGCTAAGGGATTGCCGGTTTCAGGTGCGAGAAGCCCAGCAAACGGAGAAACCTCACCCAGTGTTTTTCGGCGGGTCTCTTCGCGCTCAATGGCGCTTAAGCCCAGCGCCGCTTGGTCGTGGGCATTGAGGTAAACATTTTTGAAACGCATGATCTCGCTGCTTTCCATTCCTGCTGTGGCGCTAGAGAGATCTTGGGCAGATTCCGCAAGATTTTTTTCCGCCCGCTTGAGGTATTCGTTTAAGGATTTGAAAGGGAGTTTGCGGTAGGGGGCGCTGATTGTTTTTTCGTCACTTGCGGCCGCTTCTTCGAGTGATTTGTGCGCGTCCAGGATCGAATTAAAAAGATCTTGCTTGGTCAACTCTCTTGCAGCTTCTTCTGTGGAGGTGGCGGCGCGGGTAATCTTTCCATCAGAATCGGAGAGCTTTCCCGACTCGGGTTGCATGAGGCGATCTTCAGTCGAGTCTGAGTTTTCTTGCCTGTTCGGAGTTTTGTTTTCGCCCGAAGTATTTTGTCCGGCTTGCCTCAGAGGAGGGCTTTGTGTGAGCACGCACGCGTTTTCGCTGCCGAGAACCTCACCTGAGTGCTTCTGGCCGGAGTGTACGATCGAAGCAGGGATGAACTCCGCTTCATCCGGGGGGGAGGCGTGACGATCCGCCTCAGCAAGCGAGTGCGCCTCGTTTTTTAAGTCCCCCTGAAATGCCTCCACAGGAACAGGGAGGTACTTTCCATCCACAAAAGCGCGTTGAAAACTATGACCCGTTCCATTTCTGGCTTTATCGTCTAGACCCCCGCCTTCGGCACTCCCAAGAGCCACACAAACTGACGTACCGCGAGGAATGTCGTTGGCGTTTTGGATGAGGCTTGAAGCCACGGAGTGTTGAAGGACCTTCGGGACAAAACCCTCTGGGCAGGAGTCTGCCCTAGCCGGCATAAGGCTGAGTAGATTGAGGATGCCCCACGCGAAGGCCCCTGCGCTCAGGCTGATTTTTCGAAACCCCATTTCACAGCTCAATCACTCTTAGGTTACGATGAGTGAAGGATAGATTGCAACTTATTGGTATTATTGAAAATACCACTTTAATCAAACATTTGTTTTCTTTGTGGTATCTGGTGTGACACCTAGGTAAAAAGCAGAAATAAGGAGTACTGAATATGCGTGAAGTGGTGATTGCAAGCGTGGCTCGTACGCCCATCTGTGCATTTCAAGGAGGGCTCTCTTCGATTCCCGCCCCCAGGCTCGGTGCGACTGCTATTGAGGCGGCGCTCAAGCGCGCAGGCGTGGCACCTGATCAAGTTTCTGAAGTTATTATGGGAAATGTTCTCACTGCCGGAGAAGGCCAAGCTCCTGCGCGCCAAGCCGCGATTTACGCCGGAATCCCAAAATCCGTTCCCGCACTCACTATCAATAAAGTTTGTGGAAGTGGCATGAAAGCAATCATGCTGGCTGCACAGTCAATCCAACTGGGTGAGAGCGAGGTGGTTGTCGCAGGTGGAATGGAAAATATGAGTCTCTCTCCGTACCTGCTTCAGGGAGCCAGGACAGGGATTCGGATGGGGCATCAACCTTTCATTGATTCGATGATTCATGACGGTCTTTGGGATCCTTACAATAATCAGCACATGGGAAATTGCGCGGAGCTTTGTGCGCGCGAGAGGACTTTTACACGACAAGAGCAAGATCAATATGCAGCGATGAGCTTTCGCCGTTCGCAAGAGGCTCAGAAAGAGCGTCGTTTTCAGTTTGAGATGGTGGGTGTTTCAGTGGCGGGAAGAAAGGGCGAGACGACTTTAGTCGACACAGATGAGGGACCTTCGCGAGTTCAGTTCGAAAAAATCCCTACTTTGAAACCGGTTTTTGACAAACAGGGTTCTGTGACGGCGGCGAACTCTTCGACCATCAACGACGGTGCCTCTGCACTCGTCCTGATGTCGGCCGATCGGGCTCGTGACTTGGGAGTTAAGCCCTTGGCCAGGTTGGCTTCTTGCGGCAGCTTTGCTCAGGCCCCCGAATGGTTTACGACGGCTCCCGCTGAAGCCATGCGGCGTGCGATGAAAAAACTCTCTTGGGAAACAAAGGATGTTGATCTTTTTGAGATCAACGAGGCTTTTGCAGTCGTGGCGCTTGCGGCTCAGCGTGAGCTCAAAATTCCAGACGAAAAGCTGAATATCTGGGGTGGCGCTATCTCTCTCGGGCATCCAATCGGATCCAGCGGCGCGAGAATCGTCGTCACTTTGATTTCGGCGCTTAAGGACATGCATCTGAAGCGTGGCGTGGCCGGGATTTGTATTGGCGGCGGCGAAGCCACTGCGGTATGCGTGGAGAGGTTATGAAAAAAACAGTGGCTAATGCGCACGAAGCGACGCGGGATATTCCAGATGGCGCAGTTTTGGGCATTGGAGGATTTGGGCTTTGCGGAATCCCCGAGAACTGCATCTCAGCTCTCGTCGAAAGAGGGGTCAAACAGCTCACCTGCATTTCTAACAACGCGGGAGTGGATGATTTCGGCATCGGACTGATGCTTCAAAAGCGCTTGGTGAAGAAAATGATTTCGAGTTATGTCGGTGAAAATAAACTCTTTGAGTCACTAGTTTTGTCAGGCGAACTGCAAATCGAACTCACCCCTCAGGGGACTTTGGCAGAGAAGTTGCGGGCTGGGGGGGCGGGAATTCCCGCTTTTTTTACTCCCACCGGGGTAGGGACTTTGATTGCTGATGGAAAAGAGACTCGCGAATTTAAAGGTCGCAAATATATCCTTGAACACGCCCTGACCCCAGATTTCTCACTGGTTAAAGCATGGAGAGGCGACCCGATGGGAAATCTGGTGTTTCGAAAGACCGCACGCAATTTCAACCCCATGGTGGCGATGGCTGGCAGGGTGACGATCGTCGAGGTCGAAGAACTCGTACCAGTGGGCGCGATCGATCCAGATCAGGTTCACCTCCCCGGCATTTATGTGCATCGGGTTTTTCAAGGGCAGAATTATCAAAAGAGAATAGAAAAACGAACGGTGGCGCGTCCGGTTTAATCTGAGGGAAAATTCCATGGCACTGACACGTGAGCAGATTGCGCAACGAATCGCACAAGAATTAAAAGACGGATATTATGTCAATCTGGGGATCGGAATCCCCACCCTGGTCGCGAATTACATTCCCAAAGGGATGACCGTGATTCTCCAGAGTGAAAACGGGATGCTTGGGATCGGACCCTTTCCTAAAGAAAGCGAAGTGGATCCCGATTTGATTAATGCAGGAAAAGAAACGGTGACGGCGTTGCCCGGGGCTGCTTTTTTTTCGAGCGCTGATTCTTTTGCAATGATCCGCGCTGGCAAAGTGGATTTGACGGTTCTGGGTGCTATGGAAGTAGACGAGCAGGGGAGCCTCGCCAATTGGATGATTCCCGGAAAAGTCGTCAAAGGCATGGGCGGTGCAATGGATTTGGTCGAAGGTTCGCGCAATGTGGTGGTGGCCATGCAGCATGTGGCAAAAGATGGTTCAAGCAAGGTATTGCCCAAGTGCAGTCTCCCCATTACGGGAGTGGGCGTGGTTAAAAAAATAGTTTCAGAACTAGCGGTGATCGAAGTGACCACCTCAGGCCTGGTTTTGTGCGAGCGCGCGCCGGGTGTATCGGTTGAAGAGATTCAAAAAGCAACCGCTGCGAGACTGGCGATTTTGGCGAATGTGCCCGAGATGCGGGTTTAGTTCGATTTGGGCATTTTTAAAATCCCAGCTAAATCCCAGTTAAGATCCAAAGTCCTGATAACGCAAGAAGGATACCTATGCCCTTGCGAAGGGTTAGACCTTCATGAAAGAACAGCATCCCGACCGGGATCAGTGCCAGAGTCACTAAAACATTGGAATAAAGCGCAGCGAGGCTAATCTTCCAGCCTGATCGGTAAACCCATAGAAAACCTAGCTCCAGACCCACGGCTGCGAACCCTAAGGCGAAGCTCGCCCAGTTAAGCCGTGTCCAGGCTGAAGCGGACCAAACTTCTTCCCCCCTCGGGTTGAGGATCAGCACTGCTAGAAGTGTCGCCACGATTGCAGTGGCATACGTGGCTAATAATGAAATTAGGGGATTTGCATTAGCAGCGATGCCCTTTTGGCAGGAGTGATACATTAGGTTGGCAATGATTGTCAGGCCCATCGAAAATAAATAAGCTGAACTCATGTGATGATTCTCCAGCTAAAGCCTACTTTGCCAATCCCGCTGGATTTTCACCAGGAGAGGAAGAGGAGGAAGTGTTGTCCTCTTTTTTAAGAGTCTTTAAATATTCTTGCACATAGGCCTCGCAGGGGTATCCTTCATTTGTTCCGAGCGCGAGGGATGTAAAATATCCTAACATCAACGCCCGTTCATCTTCGCGGAGTGGAGGTTTACCCTTGGGCATTCGGATTAAGGTACTTTGATGCGAGTCAGTGACCTCTGCTATTTTTTCAAGCCATTTTTTTCCGTCATCGCCATCGGGTTTGTTTTGGAGCCAGCTTTTAAAGCTGGCGGCATTTCTTGGTGTATCAAACTTATTATAGGCTTGTCCTTTCAGGCCGTGGCAGGAGAGGCACTTGGCTTCAAAAGTCCGAATTGCGCGTTCCCGAAGTTCGGGAGTTTTTTGCACTACGCGGTGAGTGTCTTGCAAAAAATGTGAGATGAATCTGAGAACAGAATTTTCAACTCCTCGTAATATACAATAAGAAGTAAATTCTCTGGGATCAAAATTCTTAGATTCCTTTTTAAGCGGGGGATATTTTTCTTTTTTGTTTTTTTCCGCAAGCCATTGGCAGAATTTTTTTCCATCCGCCTTATCTTCGTGTGTCTCATCTAGAAATTCTTTCATAATTTCAGTTTTAAAGAGAGGGGTATCGAGAAGGTAGTTTTGATAGACGTCC
>JAHFAC010000115.1 GCA_023250755.1 Bacteriovoracaceae bacterium
ATGGATCGCATGATCTCAGGTCTTCTCGATGGGGCAAGGATTCAATCTGGCCAGCGACTGAATCTAGGAATTCAGAAGTTAGATTTTTCTAGGTTAATTGTCGAAACAATCGAATCCATGAGCATTATTTATGGAAACAGGTTCAGATTTGAGAATTCTGAGTTGATTTGTGGATACTCCAGTTATGACGGATTACAGAGAGTCATTGAGAATTTATTGAGTAATGCTGTAAAGTATGGTGACCCGATGGCAATGATTACAGTTGGATTGGCAGCATCAGGTGAGAATATTCAAATTTTTGTTCATAATAAAGGAGCACCCATTCCTATAAAGCAACAGACAAAAATATTTGAACCATTTCAGCAAGAATTTAGCAATGAGTTCAATAGTAAAAATAAAGGATGGGGATTAGGGTTGACGTTGGTTAAAAATATGGTTGAAATACTAGGTGGTTATGTCAAGCTTGAGAGTTCTCCCGGCAACGGCACCACTTTCACAGTAATTGTTCCACGTGATTCACGCAATTTCAAGGCGGCATAGGTTTAAAATATTGATAGTCTCTCTACTTTGCGCTAAATCGGGTCCATGCCAGCCATTCTAAAAAAGAGACAAACTTGGCTTCTAAAAACAGAACCCAGTACCTATAGCTTTAAAAATCTTTTGAAGGATAAGCAAACGAATTGGAACGGAGTTCGTAACTATCAAGCCAGAAATAATCTGAAAAAAATGACTATAGGCGATCTCGCTCTCATTTATCATAGTGGAGATGAAAAAGCGGTGGTTGGGATTTCTAAAGTTATTTCTGAGCCATATCCTGATCCAGATGCACAAGGAGGAGATTGGGTTCAAGTGGATCTGATTGTTTTCAAGGCTTTTGAAAAACCTGTCACCTTGAGTGAAATCAAAGCAACTCAATCGCTCAAAGAGTTGGCTTTGATTAAACAATCCAGGCTCTCAGTGATGCCTGTTGTTGAAGCTCATGCTGAAATTCTCCTTAAAATGGGAAAAACAGACGAAAATTGAGTCTATTTTTCTGAAATAACTGAACCTGAAATAACTTGAACCTGAAGTAACTGAACCTGAAATAACTGAACCAAAAATAACTGAAATGGATGACTAGTGACACTTTGTGATATTGATAGTTTTGTATGTTCTTATTTGCGCCAGAAAAAAAACTTCACCCGCTGCTCATTGATCTTAAGCAGCCTTTTATTCATCGAGATCTGAGCTGGCTTCAGTTTAATAGTCGTGTTTTTGCTGAAGCAAACCTAAAAACCAATCCCCTTCTTGAGCGGGTTAAGTTTCTGTCGATTTCATCTTCAAATTTAGATGAATTTTTTATGATCCGGATGTCCTCGTTGGGACGATCCATTGCGATTGAACTGCGTCGCAATGATCAAAAACAACTGCGCCGCTTAAGGCGAATCCGCACTACTATTTTGGGCAATGTAAAAAAAGCCCTTGATCGGCAAGCGCTTTCCCTTAATTCGCTCTCTTCTGAGCTATCGTCGGTGGGTATTCATATTATCTTAGAGCCCAAGAGTTCAGAATCCGTATGGGCGCTTGCAAAACAAGTCTTTGATGAGCAGGTTCTACCGGAGTTATTACCCCCAGAACCCTTTGGATCAGCGCAGTTGCTATTGATTGATAATTTACAATTTGCAGGATTTTTTGGTTCAGGAGGTTTTTTTAGGATTCCAAAGAAGCTAAAGTCGGTTCTTGCTCTTCGTGACGAAATCAATTTAAAAATTTATTTTTTCTTTTTAGATCGTCTTCTTGAGGTTTTTTTAGGCCCCGCTTTCGGTCTGAGTGGTCAACCCGTGGTCATGCGTCTTACG
This sequence comes from Bacteriovoracaceae bacterium, assembly GCA_023250755.1. GTDB lineage: Bacteria > Bdellovibrionota > UBA1018 > UBA1018 > UBA1018 > JAHFAC01. The sequence continues at coordinate 1,839 of JAHFAC010000115.1, forward strand.
CGCGATGCTGAGCTGAGTGTGGATCTTGAAGAGGAGGATCCAGAGTCGATTCCTGATGTCGTTCTCTCCAATCTCAGCAAACGAGAGAGGGGACGACCCGTTCGAGTTCAGTATCGGGGCAGTCCAGGCCAGGATTTTTTGCTGCTGCTGCAAAAGCACTTAAAGCTGAGCCCGCAGCAGATTTTTGAAATACCTAGCACGATGTGCTTACAGGGGCTTTGGTCAGTTTTGCATGAAGTCCCAGAAAACACCCAAGCGACGTCGAATTTAAGATATCCTCCATTGAAGTCTCTTGTTCCCCATGAGTTTGAAAAATTGAATGATATTTTTGAAACTTTAAAAAGCAGGGACTTTCTTCTGCATCATCCTTATGACTCATTTGAAGCCTATGTGAATTGGATCAGAATGGCCTGTGCAGATCCGCATACGACGATGATTCAGCAGACCGTTTACCGGATGGATGCGCTTTCGCCCGTGATCGAAGTGCTCAAATCAGCGGCAGCGTCTAAGAAGGTCCGTGTTTTTATTGAACTTCGCGCGAGGTTTGATGAGTTTAATAACCTCCGCCTTGCTGATGAGTTGAGAAAGTCTGGTATCGAAGTGATGTTTGGATTCGGAAAGTTAAAATTACACGCAAAGATTGCCCTTGTGGTGCGTGCTGAAAATGGAGTCAATAAGCTCTATACTCATCTCTCCACGGGGAACTACAATTCTGTAACCGCACGGCAGTACACAGACCTTTCGGTTTTGACTGCAAATCAAGAAATCGGCGAGGATGCCCTTCATTTCTTTGATTCTCTCTGGAAGGGGCAGGTGCCTCATTCTTTTAAGCGACTTGTTCCGGCTCCAGCAAAACTACACCGTAGGATTTTACATTTAATTGAAGGTGAAATTTCAACCGCAAAATCCGGTAAGCCAGCGAGAATTGTTGGAAAGGTCAATACGCTTGTGGATCATGGGGTAATTGAAAAACTTTATCTTGCCTCAAATGAGGGTGTAAAAATAGATTTAATTGTACGAGGCGCCTGCGCGCTTATCCCGGGTCTCAAAGGATTGAGTGAAAATATCCGAGTCTTTAGTATCGTAGATCGGTTTCTTGAGCACAGTAGAATTTATTATTTCGAAAGTTCAAATTCGCTTTATCTCTCAAGTGCGGATTGGATGCCGAGAAATTTTTTTTCGCGTCTGGAACTAGCTTTTCCGGTCCTTGATGATCGATTGCATCGATATATTACAAAGGTTTTACTCCCAGCTTATCTAGAAGATCGAGCCAAGGCGCGGGAGTTGCTGCCAGATGGAACTTGGAGAAAACGAGCAACGTCACCCGATGGTTTGACTTTGCGTTCCCAGTTTTATTTTGAGGAATTAGCTACACGAAAATACGAAGGTACTCCGCTTGAACTCAAGAGTTTATGAAGAGGAAAAAAATTATAGATGTCATTAGATTCATTTTTTAATTTCTTGAAAGAAAATGCCTCGCCTGGAATCTGATCCAAGGGTGTGGCGCTGGCACGTGAAAAAGCAGTCATCATTGATACATACAGGGATACACATAAGGATACACATAGGGATGCGCATAAAGCTAAAAACCAAGAGACTGAATGGATTCTGAGGGTCAAGGTGACCTCCCAGGCACAGGGGCAGACCTATAATAAAGTGGTGAGTCCGAGAGTCAGTGTTTGGCCCGAGGAGGACGATGGACATTGTGATTGTGATAGTCGGGTAGAACCCTGTATTCATTTGGTTGCTGCTGTGGTGGCCCTTAAAAATGGATGGGCGAGATCTCAAGAAGATGTTGAGGGAACTCAGCCCTCACGTCTTCTCTATCGCTTTAGCAGCCGAGAGGGCGCTCTCGCATTTGAACGTGTTTTGCTCAGCCCCACGGGTGAAGAACAGGTTCTGGCCTCATCCCTGGTTGGCTTGATTGGCGGAATCGGTTCTGGCCGAATTGCAGCTCCATCCATTCCCGTAATACGCGAGGATTTTAAAGTCGATCAGGCGATTTCTCAGTTAGTTGCTCAGGGACTTATGGCGCATTCTGGGCCTACTGGACGGGGAGTTTTAGATCAGCGTGCCATTTCGATTCTTTTTGCATCTTTGAAGGAAATCCCGACGGCACAGTTGGACGGCAAGGAGGTGAGCATTCATCCTCAATCCGTCAAATCTCAGGCTATTTTAGAGGACTCGCCTCATGGAGTACGGCTTATTCTGCATCAGAGGCTCAGTGCAAGTGAAGATCAGTATTTCTCAAACGGAGCCGTTTTAAGCGCAGGGAAATTAAGACCGCTCCAATTAATTTCGCGAATCATTCGCGACTTTGCTGACCATGAATTTAAAGAGCATGAATTTTCCACTCTGGTGGCAGAACTCTTGCCGGTTTTAGAGCGAGAAACAGATCTTGAAATTCGTACGCAGAAGCTGCCCCATCGTCAAAAGGTAGTTCCGCGCATTGTCTTAGAAATGGACAGAGATCCCTCCCGCCCTGAGGAGTTAGAGGTCATGGCTCGGTTGGTTTATGGCGCTCCATTGATTGCAGAGGTGATCGAAGGGCATTTGAATTTTCCACCAAAAGAACAAGTGGCAGTTATCCCTATTCGAGACGAGGCCGCTGAGCAAGTTCTGATTCGTGAGCTCCAATCTGAATTGCATTTGAAGCCTCGACATCGAGTGAAATTTACAGGCATCGAAGCTGTAGATTTTCTCAAGCGCTCTCAGCTGTGGATCAATCAGCGAACTAATCAATGGGCTAATGCATCAGAAATACAAGGTACAGCGGTACAGGCATTTTCAGTACGAGGAGAGCTCGTGCCTCAAATTAATGGAGGGAGAGAAGGTCTGAGTGCCAGCTTTAGTCTTTCGGGTACCACTGCCAGTACGACTGAGCTTGGACGTGTTTTAACCGCTTGGCGAAAGGGGGAGGATTTAGTGCCACTTCTTGAGGGCGGTTGGGCTCGTATTCCAAAAGCCTGGTTAAATCACCATATCGATCGACTTGAGGCGATTTTAGCTTTTCGAAATCCATCTCTTCTCAATCAGTTTCAGGTGGCTGAATTTTGTAAAGAGGTTGGAGGTGAGATCACTGCCGATCTCTCTCGACTGAGAGATCAGCTCAGTGAATTTCGCGGCATTCCGGAGCAAAAGCTCCCCGATGATCTTAAGGCAGAGCTGCGTCCTTATCAGCGACTGGGAGTGAACTGGTTGGGCTTTCTCAGGGATTGTGGGTTGGGTGCTCTTTTGGCTGATGACATGGGTTTAGGAAAAACTCTCCAAGCGCTCTGTGTTGTCAAAGGGAGAACCCTGGTGGTTGCGCCGACCAGTGTCTTACCCACGTGGGAGGATCAAGTGCGAGGGTTTCGCCCAGGGCTCAAGCTCAGCGTTTATTATGGGTTCACGCGCCGGCTAGAATCCAGTGCAGATATCACGTTGACGTCTTATGGAATTTTAAGACAGGACCGCGGACTATTGACTGCTGAAAATTGGGACATGATCATTTTGGATGAGGCTCAGCAGATCAAAAATCCAGAGAGTCAAACTGCGAAAATAGCCCACGAGCTTAAAGGCCAATTTAAACTGGCGCTCACCGGTACTCCGATTGAGAACAGGCTTGAGGATCTCTGGAGTCAATTTCAGTTCATTCAACCCGGACTTTTGGGAGAGCGAGTGAGTGACTCAGTCGATGAGTTAAGGCGGAAAATTAAGCCTTTGATCCTCAGGCGAATGAAAAAAGAAGTTGCGCCTGAGCTCCCAGAAAAAACAGAGACTGTTCTTTACAGTGTATTGAATGAAAAGGAGCAAAGCGCTTACCTGACCATTTTGACTGCAACACGGGAAAAAGTTGTGCGTGAGCTTGAATCGGGAGGAAGCGTGATGGGAGCATTGGAGGCTCTCTTGCGTCTTCGCCAAGTGTGCGCACATCCTTCATTGGTGCCCGGTCTGGGCGAAAAAGAATTTACTTTATCTTCAAAGCTCGAGCTTCTTCAGGAAACCTTGGAGGAGTCTCTGGCGCTTGGGCACAGTGTGCTGATTTTTTCGCAGTGGACGAGTTTTTTAGATTTGGTTGAGAAAGTTTTAAATTCGATAAAAGTAGAGTTTGCCAGATTAGACGGCATGACCCAGAATCGAGCCGAGGTGATCAATCGATTTCAGAGCGTCGATGGGCCGAGGGTCATGATTCTTTCACTCAAAGCGGGAGGCGTCGGCCTTACTCTTACCAAGGCCGATCACGTGATTATTTTGGATCCTTGGTGGAATCCAGCAACCGAGGATCAGGCTGC
>JAHFAC010000116.1 GCA_023250755.1 Bacteriovoracaceae bacterium
GGTTTGAATATAATTGGGAACTTTATCCCTCTTCTCAATTTTTTCGTTTTATGACGTACATTGAACACGTAAAAGCCAAACAAGACGTTGATGAGTCATTATCACTCAGCATTAACTATTCACATACAGATATCGGTCTGGTGTTTAATTACGAATATGATTTTAAGTGGTTTACACTGGGGCTCTTACCTAAAATAATTATTCGTGAGGACAATGACAACTCTTCCTATCTCTCCACCCAAGACTTGAGCCAACTTACGAAAAGACGCCAAGATTTTTCTTTTTCAATTCAACCCAACTTGACTCTTCCGATTCTCTCTTCACTCCAGCTTTTTGCTTGGTACGAATGGAGCCGGATATATAGCAATATTGGACCCGATGATTACTTCGACAGAAACAATCTGAATCAAGTGATCGGGATCGCGCTCAGGGGGTTCTTAAACGATTACTTGTAATCAATTTTTATGAAAAAACAAAAAATATTCCTCTTTCCCTTGATGTTTATTTTCAACTTTATTTTTTATATAAGCGAAAATACCGCTTTTTCCGCTCTCTCGCCGGCAGCAGTGGGATGGGGCAATTTATTTGTTCCAGGTCTAGGCGCAACCCTTCGAGGGCAACCTGCAACAGGACTGCTTGAAGCCAGTCTCGAAATTGGAACCTTTTATGGGGGAACCTTCGGCGTTAAGGAAGGCGAATTTTTCATTGATGGCTCTGTCCAAATTCCCACCAAAGGAAATCTTTACAAACCCCTGACTGGACAGGTCCTCCAAGAGTTTGGCTTAAAATTTCACATGTACAATACGTTTTACCATTACCAACAGACCGTCCTCTCGCTCAAGGACACGGAGCGCGAAAAAGACTCTCCCCAGTCACTCTATCCTGGCGATTGGAAGGATATGCTCTTAGCTCCATTTCAGTGGAGCAATTTAAGCTCTGTATGGGTCTATCCTATGATCTTAGCAAGCTCGGCTTATTTGATTTATGATTTTCACTCCACTCCGGTAAAAAAAATCGACGTACAACCCCCCTCAGGCGCTGAAGGACTTTATGGTTTTTCTCAGGTCGGAGCCATTCCCTTTGGTGGAGCCTTAGGTGAGGAGGCTTTATTTAGGGGATTTATTCAGCGTGAAAGCCATTTATATACGGGCTCTCTCGCTGGCGCGATCCTCATTGAATCCTCTCTCTTTACCCTCATTCACCCAGACGAATTGAAAGCGAGTGCATTTTTGAGCGGGATTTATTACGGGCTGATGGTCCACCACTACCAAGGTGACCTTGGCCCCGGCATCGCTGCCCACTTTTGGGTCAATGTCATGGATGGATTCATTACCTATTTTCTCTTTCGGAGAGCTCAAGGAAAAGACACTCCTTTTGCACCTCCTCTGACTGCATCAATTCAAATTCCATTTTTATTTTTTAATTTATTTTGACAGGTATGCTATTCTTACCCAATGCCTCATCGCTATCATGAGTCATCGATTCCTCGCTTCCCGCTGATCAAACTCCGGCCTTTTGCAGCTCTCAGACAAAAATTTAATGAAGGTTACACCTTTTCAGATCTTCGTGCAGACCTCATGTCTGGCGCCATTGTAGCGATGGTCGCACTTCCTCTTGGAATGGCACTTGCCATCGCGAGCGGCGTGGCTCCGCAGAACGGCCTTTATACCGTCATCATAGGGGGCAGCGTTGTAGCACTTTTTGGCGGCTCACGATTTCAAGTAAGCGGGCCCACAGCGGCTTTTGTTGTCATCCTTGCTCCGATAGTTCAAAAATTCGGATTGGGCGGCCTTCTGACGGCTGGACTTATGGCGGGGCTCCTGCTGGTACTCATGGGAATGGCTCGGATGGGAAGGCTGATTCAATTCATCTCCTACCCCGTGACCACAGGATTTACAGCCGGAATCGCAGTGGTCATTTCAACATTACAGTTGAAAGATTTTTTTGGACTCCACCCAGCGAAAATGCCGGATCGATATTTCGAAAAAGTATGGGCCTTATTCGAATCTCGAGGAACAGCCTCTGCTACTGAATTTACAATCGGAGCCTGCACTCTCGCTTTTCTTCTACTCTGGCCAAAGGTTAACAAACGAATCCCCGCTCCATTGGTCGCACTCACCTCAGTTTCTATCTTTACTGGATATCTTAAAAGCCGTTTTCCGGAGCTTGAAATTTCTACCATTGGAAATCGATTTACCTATGACGCTTCAGGCATCATAGGACAGGGCATCCCTCCCCTACTTCCTCATTTTAGCCTCCCTTGGAACTTTTTTGGCCCAGACGGAAAACCCTTTGTTCTTTCTTTCGAGGCTATTCAATCCCTAGTCCCACCCGCATTTGCAATTGCCATGCTGGGAGCAATTGAATCACTTCTCTCTGCCGTAGTGGCTGATGGAATGGCCCACACTAAACATGACCCAGATGCGGAGCTGCTCGCATTAGGAACAGGCAATATTTTATGTCCCCTATTTGGTGGAATTCCCGCCACTGGTGCAATTGCACGGACGGCCACCAACATCCGTTTTGGCGCAAAATCACCCCTTTCTGCCATTTTTCATGCCGGCTTTACCTTACTCACGATACTTCTCTTTGCTCCCTATGTCTCTTACCTGCCTATGGCAGCGCTAGCTGCCCTCCTGATTCTCGTGGCCTACAATATGTCCGAGGTAAAACATTTTTTTCATATTGTGCGAGTCGCACCTCGGAGCGATGTCATCGTGCTTCTCCTCTGCTTTGGTTTGACAGTCAGCTTCGACATGGTAGTAGGTGTAACAATTGGTGTGGTTTTTGCCGCACTCTTATTCATGAGAAATATGGCGGCAATCACATCCTCTCAACTTTCGATGGGAGGTTCCCACCCTGACTTGAAAGAACCCATCCCAAAAGAAGTGGTCGTTTATGAAATCGAAGGCCCTCTTTTTTTTGGAGCTGCTGAAAAAGCCGTGGAGGCCATCAGTGGAATCACGGACCATATCCGAACCGTGATATTTCTGATGGATGAAGTGCCGGTCATGGATGTCACAGGTTTAGTCGCATTTGAAAGCGCCATCAAAAAACTTACCGTGCATCACAGAAATGTCTTTCTTGTTGGCCTAAAAGCACAGCCCGCAGAACTTCTCAGTAAAGCGGGGCTTCTTCAGAATCTCAACGAGGTCCGAGTCTGCTCAACACTGCATGAGGCAATTCAACACCTAACCTGAGATGCATTACTCAAAGGCTCCTAATATTGGAGCAACTCCTGCACTTTTTCTGTCTTTACGCCAACGCAAAAAACACTCTTATGTCGTCCCGACTCTCCTCTCTGAATTTGAATCGCGGATTTTGAGATTTCGAGTTTCTTACTGAGAAACGCAACCAATTCTTCATTAGCTTCACCCTCCACGGGCGGCGCTGCTACGCGAATCTTGAGCCGCGGAGGCTCGCCATGTAAACCAACAATCTCTGTCCGCGAAGTCCTAGGCTGAATGTAAAGCAGCAACAAAACTCCATTTGATTTTTCTATAGCCCAACTCACGTTTCTTTAACCTGCCTCATCCGTATAATCATAAATACCCAATGGCATCTTGCGGAGTTCATCTTGTAAAAATTTTAAAGCATGCCCCTTGCGCTCAGTGCTCCACTTCTGAACTCGATGCCGTTTGAGATCTCCGACCTTTAAATTCAATGAAAAATATCCCAAATCATAGAGCACTGCCGCATCTCGAGCTGCTTGAGCATCTTGGACCTTTGAATCCTTAAGCTTTGTGAGACTTTCGGGCCTAAGCGCCTCAGGCTTGACCTTCTCTTTATATTCACGGCAAACACGGGCTCCTTTTTCAGCTCCAGCGCGATGCTGTGCACTCCGATACTGAAGAAGAGCCAGATTGAGATCAAGATTCCCAACAGCTTCTTTCAACCTTTCTTCTGACCAGCTCTTAAATGGATCTTCTCCAATTTTTTTAAATTTCCTATCGCGATATAGAAAAGGCAAGCTATAGCCAGCCTTGTAAATTATTTTTGCATCTTGAGAAAGAAAAACTGGCATGGTCGTCTTTTTATAAGTATACCCCAACGCAGCCGGCAGATCTGTGCATACATTGATGCGATATTGATCTACAGGAAAATGCTTTTCAAGTTTCAGATGGTCTGAAAAATATCCGCCGTCGATTTGCCTTACCAAAGGATTGTCTAAAATATGTTTGGGCAGCTTCACAGTCTCAAATCCCTGTTTAGCTAATTGGCAGCCTAGGTAAAAACCAGCGATCATATGGTAGTTATTCGTTACACCTGCGTCTCCGCAAACTGGAGATCCAGTTGAATTTATGATCGCTGGTCTGCTAAATTCTATGCACTCTTTAGACGCATCTTGATAGAGCGTCAAAACATCAGGGCTTATTTCTGCATCTGGGCCTAAATTCTGCCTTGCAAAGAGACTACTTTCAACAGGAAGACCTAAACTTGTATCATCATGACCCACACTCCCTAGGCTTGTAATTGCCTTAAAAACATTTTGTTTTTTCATCTTCAGTGCAAGTTCGTAAGAATTAAATTTTGCAATTGCAGAAATACTGGCTTTTCTATTCTGGCCTGTTATTTCGCTTATCAGCATGGGCTGTGCTGAGTCTGCATTTTTGATGGCCAATAAAAGATCCACACTGTCCTTGCTAAACTCAGAAGAGTTCTTTGCAATACTGGAAAAATAATTGATTAGTCCAAAATTATTGGAGTAAACATGATTTGCATCACCCTTGCTATAAGAGTCGTCCACCCCCTCGCCCATTACAATCTCATAAGCGGTTTCAATCGCCTCGCTTGCATCCCAAGAGCAGAGGCCTGCTTTTTCTGCAATTTTAAAAGTCTCTAGCCCGATCTTGTAAATTTTATCAATCTCAGTGTGAGAGGAATCGGATTTTAATTCAAAGCAGGAATTGTCAGCTTTATTTTCCCCTGTTTTAGAATCATCCGAAATCCCCAAACCGGGGAGGAGTAGCCCCACCCATAAAATAAAAAACCATATGGATTGACTAAATTTTGTCGAAACAATTTGATCAAAGCTCGGCAATTCCTTCCTACTTCGGGCAAATTCAACCATTTGTTTCATAACTTTACTTTATCCATCATTGGCATAAAGGACAAGATCGCTTAGCCTAAAAGAGATGGGATCATCCACTACCATTCCCTCAGGCGAATCTCACTCAGATCTCCCGTCACAGGCTCATCAGCTGAGCCCATTTCACCGCCTCGTCCACTCTCTGGGCGAAAGAATCTTGCCATCGATCAAATTTGCAGGCGGGTTTGGCCTGCTCTGCGGCCAAATTCTTAGGGAACTTTTCACAAAGCCTTTTTATTTTCGTCTCACCCTTCAGCAACTGTACTCCGTCGGAGTGCAGTCCTTTCTCCTGGTGGCGGTGACTGGATTTGCCACCGGAGCCGTCATGGCGCTCCAATTTGGCTATGGCCTCTCCAAATTCGGCGGAAAACTCTATGTTCCAAAAATAGTCGCTCTCGTTATTTTGCGTGAAATGGGGCCCGTCTTCACTAGCCTACTGGTCGCTGGCCGCATCGGCTCCGGAATCGCCGCTGAAGTCGCATCGATGAAAGTCACTCAGCAAATCGACGCCATTCGCGCGCTCGGCACTAGCCCGATTAAGAGAATCGTCATTCCTCGAATGCTCGCCTGCATGATGGCGCTCCCCTTCCTCACTCTATTTGCTGACTACATTGCCCTCTTTGGATCAATGCTGGTATCGTTTCGTGACCTTAATATCGGGCCAGAATACTTCTTTCTTAAAGCGATCGAAACTCTCAGGATGTACGATCTTCTGACCGGAATGGCAAAAACCATCGTCTTTGCTTTTTTTATCTCAGTGACTGCCTGCTGGAAAGGCCTCAACACAGAGGGAGGAACCCAAGGCGTCGGCAACACAACCACCTGGGTCGTCGTAACTTCGAGTATTTTCATCATGATCAGTGACTTCTTTCTTACAAAGTTTTTCATCCTCACGGTCTATCCAAAATATTGATATGAAAAACTCTAACACCCATAAAATCGCCCTTGATGTCCAGGATCTCAAAAAATCAT
>JAHFAC010000117.1 GCA_023250755.1 Bacteriovoracaceae bacterium
GAAGAGATTGCCTTCCGTCGATAAAAGCAAAGTAGATCCCGATATTAAGCAAGCCGCTGAGGGCATGGAGGCCATGTTTCTCGATTATCTAATGAAAGTGATGCGCCAAACGGTTCCGAAGAATGAAATGGACTTAGAATCTTCTGCGACAGGAATTTATCGAGCCATGCTGGATTCTGAAACAGCAGAGCGAGCTGCTAGATCGGGTGGTATTGGGCTTGCGGATCAAATCATTGCTTATCTTCAGTCAGAAAGATATGCTGTAGACAGAGCCAAGGGAGGTGACCATGAGGGTCAACCAGTCAGGAAACAATCCAGTCCAATCGAGCGAAACCAATAGCACTCAGCGTGCTGAGCAAATTGAAAAAGCTCGAGATGCAAAAAAAGGAAAAAAAGCTGAGGCCGCCTCAAGCAACGAGGCTGTAGCCACCACCATCTCAGCCCGCGGCAAGGAGCTTGCTCAAGCCAAGGCCATTGCGAATGGCACTCCCGACGTGCGTGAGCAGAAGATTGCAGAATTAAAGAAGCGAATTTCTGAAGGAAAATACAAAGTCGATCCAGATGCAGTGGCAGAGCGATTAGTTGATGAGCATTTGAAATCAGAAGGGTTGGGCTAAGGTTAGCGTGAGCAGTGAATTGAATTAAAAGGGGGCAGGATGCCCTGACGTAGTCATGAAGACTACCTATGCAATCAGGAGGATTGCGCCGTGGAAAAAAACCTTACACATATTTACGAAGTACTTCAGAAGTTGATTGGGCTCCATCGCCAACTCCTCGAAAAAGTTCGTCAAGAGCGAGAGGCGCTCGTTGCTGTGAACATACCGCTTATCCAAGAGATCACTCACTCAAAAGAATCATTGATTGAGATGGTTCGCCAAGAGGAATCAAAGCGGCTAAAATATACAGGAGAGCTCGCGATTGCTTGGAAAAAACCACTTCGTGAGCTGACTTTGCCAAGCATCATTATTGCGATCCAAGGGCAAGACTCCAAAACAGCCGAACAATTGAGGAGCAGCTACAATGCTCTTTCTTTTTTAATTCAGCGAATTGATGAGCAAAACCAAAGTAACAAGAGACTCATCCAAGAGTCGCTTAAACATGTTGAGAACATGAAAAAAAATGTTTTAGGTGAAGCGGCTCCACGTTCTGAAGTTTATACTCAGCAGGGTCAAAAGACCGCAGGAGCAAGCGGGGCATCCCGATTGATTTCAAAAGAAGTGTAGTAAGGGAGCGCGATGGGTTTACCCAATGTCATGAATACAGGTCGTTCTGGAATGGTGGCAGCAAAGGCCGCCATTGCGACGACAGGTCATAACATTGCCAATGCCAATGTGGAGGGCTATTCGCGTCAGCGTGTCCAGCAAACCACGGATGTGCCCAGGGCGATTGGACCCAAGGCTTTTATAGGTACCGGCACGCTGATCTCTCGCGTGGATCGCCTCAATGACCCCTATATCGAAAAACAGATTCGCAATGCTACGAGAGATCTCGCGAATCTCGAAGAAAAAGACATCGCGCTTAAGCAAACAGAAGACATTTTCAATGAAATGGGGGGCGATGGTTTAAATCGGCTCATTTCCAGATTTTTTAATGAATTTAGAAAACTAGAGAATGAGCCCAGTAGCGAAGCAGTCCGCCAGTCTGTACGCGAAGCGTCGCAGTCGATGATTAATGACTTTCATCGAATTAGAAAGGAACTTGAAGGTGTACGAACCCATATTGATTCGAGGCTCGAAGGACATGTCGCCGAAATCAACGCGCTTACTGAAGAAGTAAAAGACCTGAACATCAAAATAAAAACGCAAGAGGTGGGCGGCGCCTCTCCCAATGATTTACTAGATCAGCGGGACCAGGCCCTTAAAAAATTAGCAAGTTACATGGATCTTTCGATGCATACCGACACGGATGGTGGTTATATTGTCGACATCCGTGGTGTCGGACCCCTCATTACGGGAGGAGCGGCTGAGAAGTTTTCTGTTCATCGTTCACCAGCGGATGAGCGGGGCAAACCCGAGGGTGCTTATGATATTAAATCCACGGCTTCGGCGCTGGCAGTGGTGACTCATCAGCTTCAGGGTGGAAAGCTCGGCGGACTTTTAGAGGTGAGGGATCAAACGCTTTCTCAGGTCATGGAGCGATTAGATGATTTGGCATCCACGATTGTGGATTCAGTTAATGAAATTCATCAACAAGGATTTACGAGAAATGGAGCACAAGGCGTCAGTTTTTTTAAGCCCATTGAGATCAATCAAGCCTCTTCTGCCGCCAACTTTATCGAGCTGTCGGATTCGATTCAGTCCAGTGTAAATAATATTGCAGCGGCTGCTGCTCCCAGCTCTCCCGGCGATAATCGGATTGCGATTGCCATTTCGCGTCTCCAATATCAGCCTCTTCTCGAAGGTGGGCGGGCGACGGTGGATGATTACTACAACTCCATTGTTAGCAATGTGGGAGTTGCTTCTGCGCGAACACGTTCGGCGTTGACTCAACAAAAAGATATTCACACTCAACTCAATAAAATGCGGGATCAAATTGCCGGAGTTTCGATTGATGAGGAGACCGCTAATTTATTGCAGTTTCAACACGTTTTTGACGCGTCTGCCAAGGTGATTCAAGTGGCGGATGAGATGCTGAAAACAGTTTTAGATATCAAACGAGGATAAGGAAATAGACGGATGCGGGTTACCGAAATGACTAATTTTGAATCGGGCCGCGACGCTGTGCGCCGCAGCAGGGAGCGTATGGAGAGCCTCCAGGGCAAGAGTGCAACTTTGAAAAAACTCAATACGCCTTCGGATGACCCAGTGGGAGCCGCAAAGGTTTTAGAGGTTCGGACAGAAAAGGTCAACAATGATCAATATCTGATGAATTCAAAGTTAGCAGAGACTTTTCTGTCAAACTCAGAGCAGACCTTGGGAGAATTAACGGACACCGTGATTCGAGCCAAAGAAATTGCATTAGCGCAATCGAGTGGAGCGAGTTCAAACGCTCAAACTCGCCTTGGAGTTGCAGAAGAAGTGACCCAACTTTTTAATCAATCGGTCGCCGCGGCGAACCGTCGGATTGGAGACCGGTACCTTTTTGGCGGTTATAAGACAGATCGTCCACCGCTTAGCCCAGAAGGAAGGTTTTTAGGCGATGAAGGTCAAATGATGACTGAGATTGCTAAAGATGTTTTTGTATCGATGAATGTTCCTGGCGTTGAGGCATTCAATACCCAACCCCAGTCGTCTTCAGATGGGCAAGGTGTCTATGGTGCGCCGATTCGTTCTCCTGCTGGGTTAAGAGCTCAAAATGAGGCTTTAAATGAATCCGGCATTCCCCTTGAAAATGTAAATGTTTTCAACGAACTACAGAATCTCCGGATTTCTTTACTGACTGGAGATTTGGACGGAATTCGCGATACCTTAGAGCGTTTCGATCAACTACAGGGGCATCTCACTACGATGAGAGCAAAGATTGGCTCTAGACTTCAGGGAATTCAAAGCACAAGTCAAGCGATCGAGAGACATAATATTACCAATGCCCAGCTTACCTCAGCCCTTGAGGATGCCGATATGGCTCAAGTCGTAAGTGATTTAGCGAAAGAGGAAACAGTTTTCCGAAGTGCGTTACAGAGTTCTCAGAAGTTGATTCAACCCACTCTGATGGATTTTGTTAAATAATATGGGAGAAGTGTTGCATCTCAGCGCAGCATGGAATAAATGTTCTTCGAGTAAAGGACTACTGAGTACTACGGAGACGGAGATCTTATGTTGGTATTGACCCGGAAGCTAGGGGAAAGCATTGCGATTGACGATCACATTAAAATTGTAGTGGTTCAGATCAAAGGTAAGCAGGTTCGTTTGGGGATTCAGGCCCCTAAAGAAACCAAGATCCATCGTGAGGAAGTTTACACGGCGATTCGTGAACAAAATCAAGAGGCCGTGAAGGCGCCAATGGTTATGGCGCAGGTTTCAAAAGCGCTGAAGGGTTAAACTTTCAGTTGAAACCTCGCCCGAACGGTTGGATAGTGTACGTAAGGGGTCGAGCGTGATCATTAAAACAGGACGTTTTGGCGAGCTCACCGTCGGCAGCGACGAAACCATCCAGATTCCACAAGGGCTCTTTGGGTTCCCGGACCTAAAGCAGTACTGCTTGGTGGATCCCGCAGATGATACGTTGATTCTGTGGTTGCAGGCTGTAGGTGCGGCAGAAATCGCCTTTCCGGTTTTGGAGCCCAAGATTTTTCGGCCTGACTATGCTGCCCGGCTTTCCGCTGCGGAGTTGAGAGAGCTTAAGCTGGAGAACATCCATCAATCTGCGGTTTTTAGTATTCTTACCATTCCGGATGACATTACCCAGATGACAGCGAACCTCAAAGCACCCGTGGTGGTAAACTTGAAAGAACAGCTGGCTAGGCAGGTGGTCCTTCAGGAGAACGAGTATAATATTAAACATTCTATGTTTAAAGAGTTGCGGGCTCACCTCGTTACGATCGCATCGCATCGCCGAGTGATGGAGCGGGCCGAAAAGGACCGTACAGCGGCGACGGTCAGTGCGGCTGTCGCGATTCGAAATATCCCACCCTCCCTGACAGTGAAAAGTTTGCAGATTTAGAGGTTGTTTCTGGATTAAATTTGACTAGTTTGTCAACGGTCGGAGCCGGGCTTGCTTGGCCATTTCAAGATAAGATCGGGCTTCGCGGTTTTCGGACTCGATTTCAAGCGCACTTTCCCACTCGAGTTCGGCGTCTAGGATATTACCCTGGCTATAATGAAGCAATCCTAATTGAATCCGAGCGGGAATAAAATTCTGTCGCTCATTTTTGAGTTGCTGGAGCTCTTGCATGGCCCGGGTGAGAAATCCTTTTTTAGCGTAAGCTTTGGCGCGGCGAATTCGAATATCGAGAGTGGTTGGATCTAGAAGCGCGGCTTTCCCATATTCCTCAATGGCTTCATCGTAACGACGGTAGCGAAAGTATAAGTCAGCGAGTTCAAGGTGTTTGACTGAAAATTTCCGGTCAATTTCTAGATCATCTCCTGTGCGCTGATGCGCAACCGATTGATTTGCCAGTTCGAAAACTTTTTTTGCGTCATCATATTTGCCAATGTCATTGAGGATTACCGAAAGGCAAATCGCCGAATCAGTGTGCTTTGGGTCAATAGCGAGTGATTTGCGTAGATTTTCAATTGTTTTTCCGGCCTGGCCCTGAAAATAGTGGAGTACTCCCAAAAAATAGTACGCGTCGGCACTTTTTGGGTCTTTATTAAGTGTATTTCGGATCAAAGACTCTGCTTGCGTGAATTCGCGCCGATTGAGGTGTTCCTGGATTTTTCGGTGGTTTGGGATCATTTTATTTTTTCGCTCAGTTTCTTTAATTTTTCCTGGGCTTCGATTGCAGATTGAGTTTCGGGATAAAGATCGACAATTTTTGCATAGCGGGCTTTAGCCGAAGTCCATTGAGACTCTCTATAGTAAAAATTCCCTACATAGAGTTCTTTTTCGGCCAATAGCCGCCGGATATCGTTGACTAAGTTTTTTGCTTCCGCTGCCTCAGGTGCGGAGGGGAAGCGTTTTAAGAATTCCTGAAAAGCATCCAATGCTTTTTGGGCCGGAACCAAGTCCCTTGCAACCGTGTTTGGGATGTCACTGAAATAAGCTTTGCCAATTCTGAACATGGCATAAGGAACTTTTTCATTCTTGGGGTGCAGATCTCGAAAGGACTCATAAGCCAATGCCGCTTCTGTGTAAGACTCTTGCATAAAATAAACGTCCGCAATCCTCAGCTTGGCATCAATGGAATACTTGGAATAGGGAAATTTATTTTTTATTATTCTCAGTTTTTCGATTGCGAACTGAAAATGGTCATTTTTAATGTCGTCCTCAGCCTCTTGAAAAAGCGCAGCAGGGTCGTTTTCGTCGACGTGTTTTCCGGAACAACCCGTTACAGTCGATGAAAGCGCTCCTAAAGAGAGAAGACACAGGATAAATCCCAAAGCAGATCCAACGAAAGGCTGAGAAAATTGACGAGTTACCATATAAGATGGGTTTAGACCAAGCGCCTCAGAAGAGCA
>JAHFAC010000118.1:0-3021 GCA_023250755.1 Bacteriovoracaceae bacterium
AAGGCCAATGAACAGGTGATGAGCGAGGCAGATTATATTGTAAAGAAGATTGAAGTGCTCAAAATGGTTCTCAAAAAGGATCCGAGGATTCCATTGCCTATGATTCAGAACCAGCCCGCAACTCCAGATGAGGTGATCTTCGCAACCCTGGGTGATTTTTGTTTTCGTGATAATAATGGCGATCCAACAGAGCTTTCAGCAGCTTGTCTCGAACGTTACAGCGCGCTTGCGATGGTTCATGTTTTAAAAATTCGTAAAGCCGCAGTTCAGAACGACACGATGGTGGCCAAGCTCGAGGACACGACAAATGAAGCATTTGGACAGGACGCGCCCGGATTGGGCAAGAGCAGGCCCGTGATTAAAATGGCAAGAAGTGCAAAGTCTTTAAAAAAATCTCACTCAACCTATGTACCGACTTACGATCAATTGCTCGCGACCGCACAAGCTGAGCAGGTGAATCACGCTCAGCTCAAGAAAGCTGATTACGATGCATGGGTGGATGAAGCCACTACGCTTGAAGCCGCAGATGTACCAACGATTAAGCCGGTGATCGGGGATCCCGCAAGTCCTAGCGCGCGAAAAAATCGACGAGTGGACTTCGACAATCAAGGAAAGATAAAACCAGATTTGGCGGCCTTTGCAGACGTCCAACAGAGATATAGCAAGAGCACCCAGGTGGATCAACCGTCTCAGAAGAGGGGGGATTTAAAAACGAAATTGGATGACTATAAAAAGGCTATGAAAGCCAAGGCTCAGAGTACGATTGATCTGGCGAATAAGAAAGGCTCACTTCAAGCTCTTAAAGCGAGCAAAGTGAAAACTGCAGCGCCTTGGACTTCTGAAACCGTTGATCTCAGGAAATTCATTTGGAATCAGATCCGCGGAGATATTGTTACTTTCACCAATGTTGAATTAGCAAAAATCAGTCAGGGGAGTTCGGGGCCGAGCCGCCCAGCAGGCACCAATGGAAATATCGCTCAACCCGGGGCTTTTTTTAGCGGAATTGAAAAGGTGAACGAAATAGAGCGTAAACCTGCTGACAAGGGCGCTGTGGATCTCTTTATTGATGCTTCTCCGGACTATTATGGAACTGGAGAAATTGGTGTGATTCTAGATCCATAAGAATAGCCTTAAATCTGTGACAACCAAATGACCACTCGCGCTTTGCCGGGGGGGAGTTGTTTCTTCGATTTATTCTTGTACCAGGTGAAAGGTTCGTTCTGGGCTTCTTCGGACGACGCAGAAGGGGTGGGTCGAGTCAAACGCTTGAGGTCCACCCGTAGCTTTAAAACACTGGATTGCGGAAGGATGAGATCAAATTGAATGCCACCTGGTGCTTCAAACCCCCCCAATCCTGGAGTCTGGGGTGGGGTATGAAGTTCAGTCAGAATTTGGATGATTTTAGTTCGAACCTCATGGGGGCTGTCTGTTTTTAAATTAAATCGCCAGATCTCAGAGGCTCCGACCTTTCCTTCTGGAGTCTCGCTGTCATGTTCGCTTTGAAAATCTTCAGCATTGTTTTCGGGCGCATTGGAGCCAGGGGGGGAAGATTTCCCCCGTACGAGTGGGATTTTGGCGGCATTTTCTTGTTCCGGGCTTGAGTCCAATCTCAGATCTGAGGTTGCGAAAAGGTCGAGTTGTTGATCGATGCTCTTCTGATAAAGATTTCGGATTCTGGGGGCCATGGCAATAATGAAGAGGATGATAAAGGTGATTCCCATGCCTTCAACACTGGTTCGAATGTACCAAGGGGTTTTTTCCCACCGTGCACGGCTGGTTTTGTGGTCGATACGAGGAATAATATAGTAGAGCGGCGATTTTCGAATAGGAATGGGAAGGACTGAGCGCGGCTGATTTGCAATCAAAGAGCGAATTTGCAAGTATCTCCTAGACTTTTGATTGCAGTGAAAGCAGGATTCCAAATGCTCTTCGGCCTCGCGCAGTTGCGAGCCGATTAAGGTTCCATCTAAGATATCCGAAACCCGGGTTTGCCATTGAAAGCAGTTCATGGATCCACCAATGGAGTGGGCTGCTCTCCTGTTTGTTCTGGCGCCTGTTCTGGCCAAAGCCACTCCTCGAGAGCTCGAAACGCTTGTTGGCGCTTGGTCTTGAGTGAACCCTCAGGAAGCGCCATTGCACTTGCGATTTCAGAATAAGGAAGGCCATATTTGTCACGAAACAAGAGTAAGAATTGATCCTCTGTAGGCAGACGGTGAAAATAAGAATCAAAATGTTCTAACCTGGTTTTATTGTCGAGAGTGGCATCCAACATGATTTGTTCAGAAGGACTCAAGCGACGACCCTGTTTTTGAACTAAAATCCGTAATTTCTCACATGCTATACGGAGAACCCAGGCTCGCTCGTAGTGTTCAAATGCGGCCTGGCGAAGACTTTGTTGGCGTATTTCCTTTAAAACCACTTGAAAGGCTGATTGGGCGCTCGAGGAGCTCCAGAGGATGGATTCACAAAGATCAAAGAGAAGATCACCATAGAGTTGTACCACTCGGTCAATCGTATTGAATCTCTTATCTTGGCCCTGGTCTTGAGTGGTCACGCTTAAAAACTAGGTCTAATCCTTGGGCGGGTCAAGGCCATCTTCATCTGAATTGAGTTTGAGATAAATTCGCCAGCGTTCGGGTGTGACAGACACGCTGAATTGAAGGCTGGTTAAAGGAAGCCAAATAGGCCGAGAGGGCTTGCGGATCAGATGCATTTCCGCTTCGTGGGGAGTTCGTCCACCTTTCTTTTGATTGCAGGGCTTGCAAGCAGTAACGATGTTTTCCCAACCTTTTTTCCCACCTTGAACGATAGGGATGATGTGATCTAGGGTTAAGTGGCTCTTATTGAATTTGTCGCCACAATACTGACAAATATGTTGGTCTCGTAAAAAAATATTAGTGCGGGAGAAACGGACGATCTGTTTATTCTGTCGAAGTGGGACGTAACGAAGAAGTCGCAGGACAGCGGGAACTTTGATCGTCAATCTGACTGTGTGAATTTCTTGGTCGGATTCTTCTACAA
>JAHFAC010000118.1:3031-6056 GCA_023250755.1 Bacteriovoracaceae bacterium
CGCATTGAGGACCAGCGCATGACCCATAAGATAGATTATAGTTGAAAATTGAAAGTCCTTGCAACCCCAGGTAACTTTAGGGCAATTCAATAAGAAATTGCGCTTTACCAAAAACGAGGTGCGCCATGAGACGTGAGAGACAAAAAAATCATCAAATTTGGTTGTGGGCAGGGTTGGGGGTGTTCTTGGCAGCGCTTGCACTAGGGTATTTTTTGAGAATTAAACCCAGTGTCAGAGAGAATGAAAACGCTGTAGGTGCCCGGAAAGCCTATCATTTTGAGTTAAAGGATTCTCATGAAAGAGTGCACTCTCTCTCAGAACTAAAAGGAAGGGCGATTATTTTGCATTTTTGGGCGAGTTGGTGCCCTCCTTGCTCTGAAGAGTTGCCTGCTTGGCTCAGACTCGTCAAAAAAATGTCAGAAAGCCCCATTGACTGGGTTGCCGTTAGCTTAGATCAAAGCTGGCCTGATGCTGAAAAGCTACTTCCCAGGTCTCAGATGTCTCCTCATCTCCTGTCGTTGCTTGATGTTTCTAGTAAGGTTGCTGAGCAATATGGATCGTTTCAGTATCCAGAAACTTATCTACTAGGTCCTGTAAATTCTGAACTTCGAATTCTAAAAAAGTGGGTGGGGCCTCAAGATTGGGATAATCCTGAAATGAAAATTTTTATCGAAAAATTCATAGCTGAGCTTTAGACGAGAACTGAAAAGTGGATTCAAGGGCTTGATCAACTAGGGTGTTGATTGAAAACCCGGCTTCTTCTTTTTCAGCAGAACCCGGTGTGCTCCGAGTGGCAGGGTGTCGATCGGCAAAAAGAGTGCAGCAGTCCGGAGCGGCTTTTACTGAGGTCTCGAATGTGCCCCATTTTTCAGCGGCCAAGACAATTTCGTCTTTGTCCAGACCAATGAGGGGTCTTAGGATTGGCAAGGTGGCACAAGCGTTGATGGTAGAGAGATTTTCTAAAGTTTGGCTCGCGACTTGTCCCAGGCTCTCGCCGGTAACCAAGGCTTTGGCGCCTATTTTATTGGCAAATCGGCACGCGACTCTGATCATCATTCGGCGATAAAGAATGGTTCGAGTCCGGGGATGACTGGCGAGCGCGATTTGTTCTTGGATTTTTCCGAAGGGCACTATGTACAGTGGCATGGGATCGGGTTGATAGTGATTGAGTTTGAGAGTGAGTTCTTCGATTTTTTCTAGGATTTCAGGTCCTACGAACGGCGTTCCATAAAAGTGAATGAAAGAAGAGCTGGCACCTCGTTTAATCAGGTGGAGGGCAGCAATTGGGGAGTCGAGTCCCCCCGAAAGCAGGGTGAGGACGTGGCCATTGGTTCCTACCGGAAGTCCACCGAGTCCCTTGGATTTTTCAGTCCAGATGAAAGTTTCTTTAAAGTGGACTTCTACACCCAAGATCATTTCTGGTTTTTTGAGTTCGACTGAAACGGATGGGAATGCTTCTTGAATCTGCGTTCCGATCCAGGCATCGATTTCCATGGAGGTTTCGGAAAAAACCTTGTCGCTCCTTCTTGAAAGCACGCGAAAATTTTTTGGCAATCCGCTTGTTTTGACAAAAGCACTAAACTCTTCGAGGGCAGCTTTGGAGATTTCAGATCGGTCCGTGGGGACTTTTCGCATAGGACTGTAGCTATTGGCCCCAAAAAGTCGGTTCAATGCTTTTTGAGTGGCGGGCGTCCATGGTGCTTCAAGCAAGATGCGCCCTCTTTGTCGATGAATTCCGATTTTTGTTCCTGTTCCCAGCTCTCTCTGGATGAGTTTTCTGGCATTCTCCGCAAGGCAGTTCTCAAACCATTTTCGATTCAATCCTTTGAGAGCGATTTCATGATAGCGGAGGAGGATCGCGCGATTGCTGGACAAAGCTATCTCCGGCCTTGAAGTTGAGTCATCCTGTGAAGTGAATCAGTGAGGGCATTTGCTAAAAATTCGACGTCTTCAAGATGGTTTCTGAGTGAAAAGCTCACGCGCAGAGTAGAAGTTTGCATATTCAGAGGAAGCCCCATCGCCTGGAGAACAGCATCAGGCTCTGCTTTTTTTGAATCACAAGCTGAGCCGGTGGAAACCAGGCAGTTGCGCTCCTCTAAAAGTCGAGCAAGCGGCCCAGATTGAAAACCCGGTGTACTGAGGTTGATGATGTGGGGCATGGATTTCTCCGGGATTTCGGGAGAGTTCCAACGAATGGTTCCACTTCGGGTGTGCAGAGTCGATTCAGAGATGAGTTCGGGGATGAGTAGAGATTTTTTTTCAAGGGTTTCTCGCAATTTTCGTCTGAGGAGTGTTGTATGGGCAATAAACTGCTTGGTATTCTTGAGGGCTTTTTCTGCTGCGAGATGAAACCCAGCGATTAAGCCAGTACTCTGGGTGCCCGAGCGCAGGCCGCTCTCCTGACTTCCGCCCCAAATCAAGGGTCGTAAACCCGAGTGGAGGAGCTGAGGATTGAGGATGATCAGGGCGCCGACGCCTTTAGGTCCTTCGATTTTATGGGCAGAAATCGAAATGAGATCTACGGGAGAGGGTGCTTTGGGTAAAGTGGTTTTTCCGAATGCCTGGATGGCATCGGTATGGAAAATGAGATGGGGAATTCGCTCTTTGGCTTTTCTGGCTAGGTCTTCGATGGGAAGAATCGATCCCACGATGTTGTTTACTCGCTGGATGCTCACCAGAATAGTTTCGGGAGTCAGAAGTTCAAGGAATTTATCTTCATTGATCTGGCCTTGATGATCCACTGGAATCAGTTGTGGATCAAAGCCCAGCTCCCGGAGAGAAAGCACCGTCTTGCGAACGGCCGAATGCTCGATTTGGGAGGCAAGAATTCGGGGACGCTGGGATGAAGAGGGATTGGGATTTTTGCTGGCCAGCCAATCGAGTGCAACACCATAAATGGCTAAATTGTCTGACTCGCTCCCACTCCCGGTAAAAATCACCTCATCGGGATTGACTCCAAAAATGTCCCCGAAAAAGAATTTGGCATCGCGTATGGCTTTGGCTGCTTTTTGCCCAAGGCGATGCC
>JAHFAC010000119.1 GCA_023250755.1 Bacteriovoracaceae bacterium
ACCGGCTGAAGTGAAAAAAAAGCTCCCGAACGGTAACTTTACGGTCATTCGTCAGATGCCAATGAGTAAAATGTTGATCATGCAGCGAAAACCTTTCGACTACTTCGATAGCCGAAAAGAATGCCCTGAGTGTGGCCTAAATGCCGAACAACTCAAAGTACAAATAGGCAATTCCGAAGTTCAAATGAAAGACGAAAGACAAAATCTTTCTCGCGCACTTCGTGGAAAATCCGACAAAGACGCTGATTTAGTGATGAGACTTTTTGACTATAAAAATATAGAAATTCGATACTACCGCTACAAAGGAAGATTGGCTGAAGTTCAGCTAGAAGACGTTAAGAAAGACCTAGAGAGCACCTTGAATAAGTGCCGTGGCCCCGGGGCTCCAGCTTCGACAGGCAAAACTGATTCAGAAGCTAGTACCGCCAAGTAACCTTTAAAAAAAGCCACCTTAAAACGTCTCCTTGTTTTCAACAAGTTAAGGGACTACCGACACGGTAACCCCTTAAGACGCTACGAAACCAAAACTCAAATCGACCGTCAATTCGGTAACAAATTTTATGAGGCAATTCGTCGCTGGAACTTCTGCTCTGAACTGAGTATTTCTCTCTTGGACTGGCTCATACTTTGGCTCCCCTGTTAGTTTGTTGCTGTAAGAAACAACAGCTTAACTCGGGATCAGAAATGAGCCAGTCTTTTCCCTGACTTATTCCCTCCAACTATCCGGCCAAATCTCCTGAGAAAAAAGAAACAAAAATTCCTTATTTTCTGGTTCGTTTTTCCGATAAATAAATCGGAGGGGTGTTGCTATGGAGTGGGTAACGAATCTCGGGTTCTGGGGTTGGACAGCAAGTCTTTCGATGCTTGCTTTGGTAGCACTAGCTTTGCGTGATCGTTTTTTATCAAAAGATAATATACTTAAGAATTTTCCGGTCGTAGGCCATTTGCGCTATCTGCTGATCAAGGTTGGTCCAGAGTTGCGTCAATACATTGTCGCAAATAATCGAGAAGAAGCGCCCTTCAACCGCGAGGAGAGAGATTGGATTTACCGCTCAGCCAAAGGCCAAAATAATATGTTTGGATTTGGTACAGATGACCAAATCTACAATGTTGGCTATCCGATTATCAAGCACGCCGTATTTCCTCATGGAGAGGTGAAGTACTCCGCATCCAAGCATGATAAAAATGCTGAAATTCCTTGTGCTAAAGTTTTTGGTGAATTTCATAATCGAAAAAAATCATGGAGGCCGTCCTCGATCATCAATATTTCCGCGATGAGTTTTGGAGCGCTTTCAGCAAATGCGATCAAAGCGCTCAATCGAGGAGCTCGTCTTGCGAATTGTTACCATAATTCGGGAGAGGGGGGACTTTCACCTCATCACAAGGAGGGCGGAGACGTCATTTATCAAATTGGGACAGGCTATTTCGGCTCTCGAGATAGTGAAGGACGGTTCAGCATGGAAAAGCTCGTGCAGACCGTCGATAGTTACGACCGGATTCGAGGGATTGAAATCAAGCTCTCCCAGGGAGCGAAGCCAGGCAAAGGGGGCGTGCTGCCCGGAAAAAAAGTATCCGCGGAGATTGCGAGCATTCGCGGAGTAACTCCAGGGCAGGATTGTTTGAGCCCGAATGGACACACGGCTTTTAATGATGTGCAATCTATGGTCAAGTTTATCGAGCAGATCGCCCGGGTGACGGGGCTTCCGGTGGGAATCAAGTCTGCAGTTGGGCATCTGGGATTTTGGGAAACTCTTGCTGCCGAAATGCGTAGGACCGGCAATGGGCCTGATTGGATCACAATCGATGGTGGCGAAGGTGGAACGGGCGCAGCACCGTTGACCTTTGCCGATCATGTTTCTCTTCCGTTTAAAGTGGGATTTACCAGAGTCTATAAGACATTTTTAAAAGAAAAAATGGCTGATCGCGTAGTTTGGATTGCGAGCGGAAAATTGGGATTTCCAGATCGAACCATTGTTGCATTTAGTATTGGTGCGGATCTCGTCAATATCGCGCGCGAAGCGATGCTTGCAATTGGTTGCATTCAGGCTCAAAAATGCCACACCGGTCACTGTCCAGCTGGGATTGCCACTCAAAGTGATTATCTACAAAAGGCTGTTTTGCCCGGGGTGCAATCTTTTCGTTTTGCCCGCTTTTGTCAATCTTTACGAAATGAAATTTTAGCGGTCACGCACGCTTGTGGTTATGAGCACCCATCCCAGTTTACAATGGATGATATCGAGATGGGTTGTGGGCCCAGTTCCTTTAAAACACTGAGAGAAAATTTTGGATATGAGCTCGATCGACAGTGGAGGGGAATCCCCGGCTGGGAAGAGGGGGAAACTCACCCTAAAAACATTCACGAAAAAGAGAATCACCAAAAGGTGGCCTAGACGGAAGTTCCAGCGCTCTCAAATTCCCCTGTGCCACTGAGCTCAATTCCAAGCTCTTCAGCCTTTTGCATCATCAGTAAGTAAGTAAGCCCTGAGACGAAAAAGCCAACAAACCAAGCATAATGGTAGAGTGAGTTCACCCAGCCCCAAACGTGTTCATTTGAAAGCAGGCCGACTGTTGTTAAAAAGCCAGGGACATTGGGTAAAATACCTGTCAATAAGGCGATCACTGCGTTCCAGTTGATGCCATGGTGATACCAGTAGCGACCTGAGGCAGAATAGAGTTCGTCGACCCTGAGCTCTTGTTTTCGAATCATGTAATAATCGACGATCATGATTCCACCAATGGGTCCGAGAAGGCTGGAGTACGCAATCAGCCAGGTAAAAATATAACCTGTAGGGTCTGCAATCAATTTCCACGGTAAAATCAAGATGCCAAGAACGCCAGTAATATATCCCCCCATCTTAAAACTGATTTTCAGTGGCGCGAGGTTTGAAAAATCGTTTGCCGGGCTCACGATATTTGCAGCGATGTTAGTCGCAAGGGTTGAGATTGCGACTGCAAGCATGGCAAACGAAACCAATAAGGGAGATTCGAATTTACCAGCGAGGGCAACTGGATCCCAAAGAGTCGACCCAAAAATGATGGTCGTTGCACTTGTAACTACGACACCAATAAAGGCAAAGAGAGTCATCGAGGTTGGTAATCCCAGAGTTTGACCAAGAATTTGTGCTCTTTGTGATTTTGCATAGCGTGTAAAATCTGGGATATTCAACGAAAGAGTGGCCCAGAATCCAACCATTCCGGTGAGGGCCGGGAAGAAATAGGCCCAGAACTCCTGTGAGTTTTTAAACTTTGCGGGTTGGGCTAAGATCGGGCCCAGACCATGGGCTGCGTGAATCGCCCAATAGAGAAGGCTCAATGCTGCAAGAGGTAAGAACACAGCTTTAAAAAGGAGTAATTTTCTGATGCTCTCTACACCGAGATGGACAATCCACATATTGAGGAGCCAAAATGCAAAGAAGGTGATTGCGGGGCCTGTCTCAAGTCCAAAGGACGGTGGAAAGATTCGAGGCATCTGTGCAATTTCAGGGACCCAGATTTTAATCAGTTGAAAGAGAGCGAATCCACCAATCCAAGTTTGAATTCCAAACCATCCGCAAGCGACGATCGCGCGGCAGAGAGCCGGAAGGTTTGCCCCTCGGACGCCAAAGCTGGCGCGGACGAATACGGGAAATGGAATTCCGTATCGAGCTCCCGCATGTCCATTCAGGACCATTGGAATTAAGACAACCATATTTCCCAAAAAGATGGTCAAGATGGCTTGCCACCAGTTCATGCCCCCGTTAATGAGGGAACTCGCTAACATATAGGTGGGGATGCATAGACTCATGCTGATCCAGAGGGCAGCAAAATTCCAGGTGCCCCATTTTCGATTTTCAGGCTTTACGGCTGCCAGGTCTTCATTTATGTAGCTCATAGTGTTTTGATCTATCTCAGAACTATTTGAACGCAAAGGGGAAATTGTAAAGGAGAGCTTATGACCGTTAAAATTTATGAATATCAAAGATGCAGTACTTGTCAAAAGGCACTCCGTTTTTTAGAGGAGCGAAAAGTTTTATACACGCGGCTTCCTATTGTTGAAAAACCACCGACTCGATCTGAGCTCAAAAAAATGCTTAGTTGGGTCAAGGTAAACGGCGGTAATCTGAAAAAACTTTTTAATACCTCGGGTGAAGTTTATCGAGAAATGGGTTTGAGCCAAAAGCTTGGAAAAATGTCTGAGGACGATGCGCTCAGCCTTTTAGAAAAAAACGGAAAATTAGTAAAACGACCATTTGTATTGATGGAAAAACAGGGTCTGGTGGGTTTCAAAGAAGAAGAGTGGGAGAAGGTTTTTGGATAACCAAAAGGTGGTCCCCACCTTTTTGGTGTTTGGTGACAGAAACCCCTATTTCTTGTTAGTTTTTAGAATTGCTGCACTGAGTTGTTCCTGGTAGTAAAGCTCCATGTTTTGTGCAAGAAGGCTTCGGCCGCTCAAGGTTGGGTTGGTTTTACAGGGTGTGATCGGAATTTTCGGGTTATCAGCTTGGTCGGCTCCGGATCGCCAGATCATCCCTCAGGCTATTTCAGTTTTTATTACTCCTCGAGGGATGCAGTATTTTGAGACTCATCTCGATGATGTTTTATTCAGAAACGGGACTACTCTCGAAGGGGGCAAGATTGGGGATTACTCGTATCAAGCGCCCAAGCCGCTCCCTCTGGATCAGCTGCCGCCGGATTGGCAGGTGTTTGGTACGCCGATCAGTGAATTACGTAAAATTCTCTCAGATTGGCTCTTAGATTTTGAATGGAATGACCCCCAGCCCGCTATCTCAGTCAAAGACATCGCGTACTCCCTCAAACTCGGGCAATTAGGCCTTCGGATCGCGCCTGATACTCGTCGAGATGTGCCCGTGGCTTCCGAGCCGGGCGTACCTTTTTTACTTGAGGCCATAATCCCAAACTTTGGCTTTCAGACCGGAGAGATCTCGATTTCAGATCTACAAAATCCATTTTTAGGGATCATTCACTGGAATAGTCTGCACGTCTTCCCCGCGCCCCAGAGCGCACCTCTTGTGATCCAAGCACCATTTTGGGTCACTGTTAATCGAAAAGATGGCGTCAAGGTCTCGGTTCAAGGGGTGACGAGCAATCTGGAATCACTTCAGCTCCAGAGCGAGCTCGAGGGCTTAACGCTACCGGCTGTTGAAATTCACATCAATGGTAAGGTGATGCATCTCAATCCTAAGCGAGCAGAGATTGAGATCCTCAAAAAAAAGGATCAACTTCTCAATCAATTTCTTCAGAGCGGCACGTCCTTGATGCAAACCCGCTTGGCCCCTCTCTTGAATGAAAAAATTCAGCATGCACTTTCGAGTGATGCTTTGACGGAGGTCAATGAGATGGATCCGCCCGGGCTGGCTAATCCTTCTGCGGCAGACAAATTCCAATGGGGAGTGATGCCGACATCTCTGCGGCTGGAGGGTCAAAACCTATTTTTTGGACTGGATGCGTTTGCTGAGGATCCTCGTGCAAGATATGTGGTCCCTTTACAGGGAGGAAATCCCATGGGGATTTTGCCGAACTTGAGTGGAGGCGATTCCCTAGGTTATGATTTAGCGCTTGGGATCCACCAATCCTTTTTGAATCGGGTCTTGCAATTGAGCTTTATTCGAAAATATTTTACAAAACTTTCAACCGGAGAAACTTCATCAGCGAATTTGGTTGAAAGCCCCAGGATTGTGCTCGGTGCAGGGGTTCCTCCAAATCAAGTCAAAATCCACGTAAAGCTGGAGCAAGAGGCTGCAGGTTTGGGCAGCATTTTGGTGACCAAACCAGTGCAATTGGATGTGGACGCCTTTGTTCGAATTGTCAAAACATATACAGGGCAGATCAAGTTGGTTTTAGATCGATTAGACGAGAAATCTCTGGTGGTTGATACGAGCTCAGTTTGGCTTCCTTTCTTGAAAGGAACAGTTGAAGGCAAGGTGAAATCTTCAATTGCCGATGCCAATCTCAACTTGAAGAAGAAAGAAATCGTAATTGTCGAGAACTTGCCTGTGCCATCCGGACTGCTTGGGCTTTCTCTCAAACTTAAGGACGTTCAGTCC
>JAHFAC010000120.1 GCA_023250755.1 Bacteriovoracaceae bacterium
CTCCTGGCTTGCGCCAGGGAAGAAAATGGCGTTTTCATCGAGTGTGACCAAGGGTTTATTGAGATCAATTCCGATGCTCCAATCAATTGATTTTTCGAGATCCCAGGCTTTCTCGCGTTGGAGATGAGTGAGATGTGCGAGGGCAGCTTCGTCATAGAGGTTGAGTTGTTTCATCTGCATCGTCTCATTGATGAGGGGATTATCGCAGATTGGGCAGGATAGGTAAAGGAGAGGTGCGTAGGTAGTGCGTTGTTACTCGTTAAAAAATAAAAACCCCGGATTCCCCCCCTATTAGTGGGACCCGGGGTTTTTTCTCACCCAGAGAGGGCGATCAGATTACTGCTTCAAGTAGCGTGTGCAGTCGAGATCCTCGATCTCGATGACTTCGCCATTACGCTTGACGAGGGTCAAATTGCCGGGCAATACGGTGTCCCGAGCGACTGGGGCGGAGTAAGTGAAGTCTACTTCTAGTTCGATGCTCTTGAGTGCACCGAGTTTGGTTCCGCCGATGAGCTCGCCTTTGCGGCTGCTGTCAGAAAATCGGAGATCCACATCGGCTTGATAACGGGCGCCTTTGCTCATCAGTGTCTCGTTGATGTCGGTGAAGCGAGCGATAGTCTTGCGGCCTGCCTCGACGCGGGGATCCGAAAGCACCATTACGGACGCATTGCGGGTCCCATCCTCGGGGCGGACATGGTTATAAACTTTTACGTTCAGATCCCCTTGGGGCGTCTGACAAACAAAACCGTCTGCATAAGCGCTTGAAGCGACCAGACCCATTAAAACAACTACGAAATTTTTCATTTTCATACTCCTTAAATACGTTTTTAATTCTTGCGCCCCCTATTGAACGCGAGGCTGGAATTAACGCTGGTAGAGATATTAGTACAATACATAATAGACAATTTAAAATTCATATTATACATGATTAAGTATGCAGAATTTACATTGGGAATTATCAGTCTTGAGTCGCGCCGTGGCTTATAAAAATCTTTCCGGAGCGGCATCTAACGTGGGTTTAAGCCAGCCTCAGCTCTCACGAATTATTTCAAAGATCGAGTCGAACCTGAACGTGGTTCTATTGGATCGCGCCTCGCGCAGAAATTCAAGCTGGACCGCGCTTGCATTCAAGCTTGCTGAAACTTACTCAAGGGGGGCTCAGCAGGTGGAAAAGGATGTCCGCAAAGTGATTGGGGAAACAGAGTTCCGGCAAGTTAAGATCGGCACGCTCGAGGGACTGATCCCGCTTGCAGCGGAATTCTCAAAGAAGATTTTTAAAGTGGCTGCAATTGAAGAGGTCGAATTGGATGTTCATGATTTAAGCCGACTTGAGGAATTGTTTTTCAAGGGGGAACTGGATTTTATTTTTATATCGAGGGAGCCTGGAAAAAAGAAATTCAAATATTTGACCTTGCTCGGGCACCAGTCATTGAATCAGGTCAAGACCATTCAAGATACCCTGGTGTTGAGTTCTTTTGAGCATCAAACACAGATCAGCGCTTTTAAATCTAAAAATTTCACCTCTACTTTGATTAGTAACTCTCTGGCTGTCCGGAAGCATTGGCTTGAATCTTATGGTGGGGTTGGGATTATTCCATCGATGGTTCGCAAAGATCGATCCAATGGCGATGAAAGTCAGCCTGTATTTTTGATTGGGTCGGATTTGATCAGCCCGGCTTTATGGAAGAAGGTTCGGATGATATGAGATTTTACCAGGAAATTTATGAGACGACCGGCGGCAAAAGTAATCGAGTGTTTGGGTACAAGAAATACTTGGATGTACTTAAGAGCGATGTTGAGAGAGGCTGAGATTAAAGGTCAACTCTTAAAATGCAGGCCATTTTGCCGTGGCTTTTAAAATCTCCTTGCCTACAAACCAGTGATTGAGGGTTTCAGTGGGCACAAAATTACTGCTGTGCATATGGCTTTTGGATGGATCATGTTCCAAAGCTGGGGACACTTGTGAGCCAGGGATTTCAGCGCCATCGATCCAGAGTTTAAATTTTTGTTGATAGGGGGGGAGCAGTTCTGCCATCCAAGTGTCATCGATCAAAGGCGGTTGACGAAGGGTGATGGTGTTTCCGCCCACGGAGAGCCCAGCAATTTCGAGCACTGATGGAGGCAGGCCGGCCATAGAGGGTGATTGATTGAGCGCGCAAGGGAAGGATCCCCCATTGGGCAAAATAGCCATATTTAAACTGAGATTATGGACTCCTCCGGCAGCATTCATCCGAAACCAGTCTCCGATGAGACCAATCCAGCTCGCATGGGTGACATTGTCCCAGTCGTCTCGTTCGTCTGGATCTTTTTCAAATTCAACTAGGCAGAGTTCGGATCCGTTTCCAAACCCAGCGGGGCCATCTATCCGAAAACTGGCGAAGAGGGTGAAGGTTCGCTTTAAATCATTTTCAACTTTATTTTTTTGTCGAGGTTCAGCTTGGTAATTTATTTTGTCTAAGATAACGGTGAGCTTGTAAGGGAGATCAGCATGAGCGGCCTTGGGTACCCAAAAGACCAAAGCTAAAAGTGCAAAGCTGAAATTGAGTGTGTCGCGTATCCACCGACGATTCATGCGATTCATAAATATTCCCTCTGCGCACCGCATATAGCGCAGCCGGTCGCTTGACGCGGAGTGGTATTTTTTTAAATATAAAATAAAAAGAGAAAAAATATAGCTCTATGCGTTACGTACAAGAGTCCTTTTCAGTCTTCAAATGAGCTGCTACTTATAAAATCAAGAGCTTACAATCTTATGCAAATTGCGGTTATTGATCTTGGTACTAATTCGGTCCGGTTTGATATTCAACAATGGGATACCAAGAGGCCCATTCGTCTCTATCGTGAAAAAGTAATGGTTAAGTTAGGCGAGGGAGTTTTTTTAAGGGGACGACTGGATGTGCAAGCCAAAAAAAGGACTCTTCGAGCCTTCCTTAAATTTCATCGAGTGATGCGTCGATTAAAAGTCGATCAGGTGATGGCTTTCGGGACAAGTGCGCTTCGAGAATCTAGGGATAGCAAGGAGTTTTTAAGGCTTCTCCAGAAAAAAACAGGGATTAGAATTCGAATCATTTCAGGTAAAGAAGAAGCAAGGTTGATCGCGTTAGGAATTCTGGCACACGAGCGTATTCCCTCAAAAAAATTTGCACTGGTCGACATTGGGGGTGGCAGCACTGAAATTAGCCTCTGTCAAAAGCGGGAGATGCTTGAGGGGGATAGCTTGCGTCTTGGGACAGCCCGCCTTCAGCAGCTATTTTTGCAAAAAATTCCACCCTCTCCGCAGAAGATTTTTCAGCTTCGCGGACTTGCCTGGAGGGAACTGCGAGAGATGAGGCCGAATTACTCCTGGCCCCAAGTGAGTCGAATCATCGGTTCAAGCGGCACGATCCGTTCGTTAGCTCGAATGCTCCAGAAAAAACCGGATCGAAAAAAAGTAGGAAGAAAAAAGACAATCGACCTAAAAGATCTGAGTAAGTTAATTGAGCGCATGAGTTCGATGAGTCGGAGTCAGCTTTTGAGGGTTCCCCAAATGGAAAAAAAACGAGTGGACAGTATTTTGGGCGGGGCGATTTTACTTGAAGAGTGCATGCTGGCTCTGGGTGCGAGGAAGCTGACCACAACGGAGTATACGCTTCGGGACGGAATTTTGGCAGAGGCGATTCGAAAATTCGCCTAAAAACTCTTGAGAGAAATTCCACTATGAAAAAAACAAGACGCCTTACTCAAGTTGAGTCCGTGAGTGACAATAAGAGTGCCTATTCTTGGGTCAACGCGGTTTTTATGGGTTTACTGGCTGCTGTCTTTGGGGTTCTTGCTCATTGGGTTATTTTCGAGTCCGATCTTTTTTGGCAAGTGCGTGCGGGAAGGGAAATCCTACAAAACTGGCACGTACAGACAGTAGATTCGTGGAGCCACACGGCTAAGGGAGAGCCCTGGTATAATTTTCAATGGCTTTCAACCGTGGTTGTTTATCTGGTTCACCGTTTGGGACGTGGCTACGAGGCGCTCGGATGGTTCCGGAGTTTTTTAGTTTTTTCATGGATGCTGGAGATTCTGGGACTGTTGTGGTTGTCGCGGGTTCGAATGCCCGGTTTAGCACGCTTCACAGTTCCCATAATTTTGGCTCCTTGGGTTTATGTCATGTGTTGGTTCAGGCTTCAGATGCGGCCAGATCTTTTTGCAGCTTGTTTTTATGTGGGGTTGCTTTTGATTTGGTCTGCGGAGCTCACCCAACGGCGAAGACATGTTTTGAGTATCGGGCTTCTTTTGGTTTGGGCAAATTTTCATTCTGGGACAGTGGTAGTGGGGATTTTTGTTTTTTTTCTTTTCTTGCTCACTGGATACGGGAAAAGACGCGATTTTCGAGAAATTTTTTTTTGGGCCCTTGCAGGCGGTGCTTGCCTCTTTTTAACGCCACAGGGATTTCGTATTTTAGAAGTGCTTCGTCAAAATGTTTTTGAATATAATTATGCGATGACGGGCAATCCTGACCAGCAGCCTTTTAGATGGGATTTGCTTCAATTCCACAAAGGTGGCTGGAGCCTTTTGCTTTGGGTGATCTATACGGCAGTTGCGGCACTTGGTTATTTATTTCTTTGGAGTCGCTTGGAGCGCTTGCCGGCTCTTTATCGCAGCCGCCCGCTTGTTTTGATTGGGGGAACACTCCTGACTGCAATGGTGGTGAGTAAAATTCGGGCGATCCATTATCAAGTCGTCTTTTTACTGCCCGTTGTTGCGGCTGCAGCGAATTATGCTTGGGAACGGCTGTCCAAACGAAGGGGATTATTGGCGGTCGTTTGGGCCATGCCCGCGTTTTTTCTTTGGGGGTGGGCGATCCCAGATTTGACTCGTTTTGTTGCGAAGCCCATTGGCTCTGGACTTTGGGTGAATGACTTGCCGGTGGAGGCAGTCGCTTTTCTTAAGCGCGAAAAACCGCAAGGCGCTCTTCTGAATTCATACGGCTTTGGAGGATATTTAATTGCCGAATTGCCTGAGTATCCAGTGTCAATTGATGGGAGAGAGTTGCCTTTTCTCAAATTTCGAGAGGAGATGGAAGCCGCTAAGGCAGGAGGCGTTGATGCCTATCGTGGATTTTTATCAAAATATCAAATAAACATCGTTCTTGAATTGCCACCTGGAACTTTTTTTCAGCCAGGCAAAGGTTTTTCGGATACTCATCAGTTGCTTTATCCCTCTGAAGAGTGGGCCCAGGTCTTTTTTGATAATGCCTCGGTACTCTACGTGCGGAAGATCCCACGCAATGCGGCTTTGATTCAAAAATGGGGATTTAATTTCGTCCGACGGGGATTGCCAGCGAATTTTGCCGCTTCTTTTAAAGGCGTTCTGGATGAGGTTCGTCACGCTTTTGAGATTGAATTTGATCAGTGTTTGCGTAATTCGCCCGAAAATTTTTATTGCTTGGTTGGAAAATCAGCGTTTTTGCGCGTGCGCGGTCAAATTCGTGAAGCGTTGGAACTCGTTTTACATGCGAAACGGATCAATCCCCACAGTGTTGAGACATGGTTGGAGCTGGAAGTGCTTTATAAAGAATTGGGGAGCTTATCAGAGGCCGATCAAGCGAAACGGAGCGCGAATCGGCTGGCAAATTTTGAAAATTGAAAAATAGAGTGGTGGGTTTTAGTGAGCAGAAAGAGTCGAGCTTTCCATGCCCTGATGCCTAGGAGATTGGTAGCACCTCATTTAAGTTTACGTGCACTGGATCCTGTGAGTAGAAATCTCAATCGGTATTTTTTGATCAGTCGATGGACCTCATCATGGACCTCATCTAGGAGGGGGGATTTTCTAGATCTCATCGATGACGATCCAGGATTTTTCATAACGAATCAGTCTCTCAAGTGCAGTAGGTCTTCTGAGGAGTAGAGAATAGGTGTCGTCCGAGAGCTCACCAAATAATAACAGCGATGCCGTTACTGCCTGTTTGTGCTGCTGCTGCTCCTCCGCCAGCACCTGCTCGATCGGAGTCACCTGAGTTGGCTGGCGTGGTACCCGAGCCTGCTGTCGT
>JAHFAC010000121.1 GCA_023250755.1 Bacteriovoracaceae bacterium
GAGCATGCATTAATTGCCGGCCAAGGAAAATCACTGATCTCTCTCGATACCCCGAACTCTTCGGTCGAAGAAGGACTCACAAAAGATGAAGTAGGTGAAGTAATCCACCGTCACTTAAGCGAGGTCAGATACTGCTACGAATCTGCCATACTCAGGGCCATAGATCTTGAAGGTCGCTTGATTATTAATTTTATGATTGGAAGCGCAGGCGGCATCAAAACCGCGGCTGTAAAAACATCAACTCTTCCTGACCCCAGATTAGATGACTGTATCTTAAAAAGACTTTTGACCTGGAAGTTCCCGAATCCAAAAGGTGGGATCGACGTTGCTGTCACCTATCCATTTATTTTTAAAACGCTCGGGAGGTAACATGAAATACATTACGGTGATTGGACTATTTTTTTTCACCAACTTCATCATGATCAGCTTTTCTTACGCGGGGACCCTAGAAAAGGTACCAGAAAAAACAAATGAAGAAAAAGTGAATGTCGATCAAATTAAAGAGAAATATTGGGCCCGTGGCGATGAATCAGAGCTCGGCGTGGTTCAAAATCGATTGTACTCCAACAAAAAAAAAATAGAATTCGGATTTTATGCTGGAATTGTTTCTTCTGACCCTTTTTTAAGCATCCGCTCGATTGGAACGAGCTTCGGATATCATTTCAGCGAACTTCTGGCTATACGTGCATTTGGTTGGAAAAATTATGCAAGCCCCTCAAGTGCATTGAGAACCTTTGAAGACACGATCCACGCCACCACTAACAATAACCCCCCCCGCTGGTTCTGCGGGGGCGAAGGAACAGCAAGTGTGCTTTACGGAAAGTTAAGCCTGTTGGGAGAAGCGATCATTTATTACGACTTCCATCTTTCTGGAGGAGGTGGGATCACAGTCACAGATTCCGGAAATTACCTTACTCCATTTTTAGGCCTTGGACAAAACGTATATCTAACCCAATTTTTATCGCTTCGGATTGACTATCGCATCCAACGTTACACTGAAAAAATTGTCGAAAAGGTAATCACGCCAAAATTAGGACAAGTTGTGGACGAACGTGAGAACTGGAGCCACGCTATCACCCTCGGAATAAGCGTGCTCTGGGGAGGTAAGGAGTGATGAAACCCCGTCATCCATGTATCTTAATTTATTTGATCGCCGGAGTTCTTTTGGCCAATAACCTACCGACAGAGTCAGCTGCCAACTTATCTGGCCAACCAAAAAAACAAACCTGGACTTGGGCCGAATCTGCTTGCTCAAATCAGGAAAATTGGATTTATAATGAAGGAATTAGCCAAGAATGGCGAGAAGAGATTAAAAAATTCTTAAATAAAAAAATCACTCCAGCCCATGCCTTCTCAGACGCTCTCATGCTTCGACAAATTTCGAAATCCAGTGAAGTCCGTTGGCTGGGTGAATATTGGATTTCTCGCTCTCTTTTTCAAGCGGGCCTGCTCCATATCGCCCATCAAGGATTCAACTCGATTGTAGCCTATCCGGTCACCCAACATGGACTTGGAATTCAAATCGCCGCACTTGAGTGCCTCAACCTGATTCAAAGAACCTATCCTACACTCGGATTAAACGCGGCTTTGAGAGAGAGAATCACGCTGTTTTTTTCAGATTCCATTGCCCCAAGCCAACGTGAAGTTTTATATGAAGCCGCCGAAAATATTTTAAAATCTCAGCTCGGAGAGAACGCTTCGCGCTCTGCTCTAAAAAAAACACTCGCGCTCTTTCATGCCGATGGGGCTTATGAGGGCTTTGCTTCTGCTCTCTGGGCCTCCTATGAAAGTGACCACTTTCAAGCAATCATCGAATGGTCACGATTTCTTAAAGGCAAGAACCTACGCCTGCTGAAGCGATACTCCGATCAGGCTCATCTGCTCCTCGCGCGCGCCTATTTTAGTCAAGGACAATTCGTTGCTGCCTCTGATCAACTCAAATCCGTGCGAAAAAACTCAAACGAACTAACAAAAGCACTTTCAGAGTTAGCTTGGAGCTACCTTTTGAACGGAAATCCACCTGAAGCCATTGGCACAGCACTCAATCTCGAAGCTGGGGGCCTCAGACACACCTTTGCGCCCGAGAGCCCAATGGTGATGGCCATGGCGCTAAATGAACTTTGTCAATTTCCAGAATCCCTAAAGGCCATTCATATTTTTTGGAGGAATTATGAAAAATCTTATCTCTGGCTCAAAGAGTGGTCCAATAGACGGGGCTCACAAGCCCTTTATCCCTTGGCAATCGTGGACCTTAAAAAATGGCGGGGTCAAAATCATAATCATCTTATTCAAGCAGAAAGTAACATCCCAGACCGAATCTCCAGTGAATGGATCCGCTCTCCCATTTTCATCTCCTATCAAGACGAGTTAAACTTACTCAGTGACGAACGAAACTCAATCACAACCTTAGGGCAACAAGGCTTGATTGAACAACGACAAATCGCAACCGATATTCATACCCTGGGCCAAGAGCTCAAACTAAAAGTACATGCTCTTAGAAAGAGCCTAAAACCTGAAGAGCCACTTCCTGGACCCGTTCGTATTGATCTTCTCAAATTAAAAAACTTGCTTCTGCACTATGTACGCTTCAAACAGGCCTCTAGGTTTTGGCGAATCATCATCAATCATCATCAGCTCCGCTCTGATCATCTTAAAAACAAAATCATATCCTCGATTAACTTAGACTTGAGCGAACGAACTTTAAAAATGTTCAGTCAACTTGAAGAAATCTCCGAAAACAATCAGCTGATCGAGATAGAAATCTATAATGGAGCCACTGATGACATCATTTGGCAAAATGCTCATCCTGATTACAAGGAGATGGCAATGAAACTAAAAGATACTGACTCAAAATCTGCGCCCTCTCAGGTTTGGGACTGGGGACGCCTACCCGCCGGAAGCGATCGAGCTAGCGAAATCTGGGAAGACGAACTTGGATCCTTTAAAGCGAATCTTTACGACAACTGCTCAAACCGAGAAAAGTATCTTGCCTTAAAAAATCGATAGTGAGGTAATCTCTATGATTCATGCGATTTGCCACCATGGACAGACTTTGATCAACGGCATTCTTCTAGAAATAACAGAAACCGGCTGCGATCTAAAATCGTTCTCGACCTCATCTGGTCCGGATTTTGCCTTAAAAACTCAAGTAATCTTAAATTTATTTAATGAGAAAACAGGTCAATCAATGAATACCCAAGCTCGCTTGATTGGCTACATCCGTCGCGATTCAGTTTGGATCTACCGAGTAAGGTGGCGGTCATGCCCTGAAATTTGTAAACTTTAACGACGCGAAATTAAATTGTACGCTCTTTCGAGCTGCCACGCGCTATCCCACTTTGTAAAGCACGGATCGCGCTGCCACCCAAGAGGTAGGAACGCAGTAGGGTGGGCATTGTTTTAGGCCTGAGTTGAAACCAGGACGAGGGTTGGGAGAACGCATGACACATGGTCTTAGCAATGGGGCCCACTTTATGACCCAGTGATTGAAGCGCCTCTTTTGGAACGTCTGTTCCCCAATTCTGCTTGAGAAAATTCATCACAAACCATGCACCTGTAATGGCTCGATCGTGAGCCAGTGACCAGGTGATCTGATCCCAATCGGAGTTTTGCTTAAAAGCAGCACTTTCGATCAAGTAATGAATGTCGTTGAGCCAAACCGGTGACTGAAGAAAATACCGAGTCACGCAAAGTCGAACGAGATAGAGAAAGCAGTCTTCATTTTTTAATACACAAACGTGTTCTGGCAATCCAGAAAGAGTATTTTCAACAACCTGATTCCAAACAACACCCATAAAATGGGAGGTATCACCAGGGATCAAAGTCGAATGAAGCTCAAGAAGTGGGCCACCCTCGCTTCTTGACAGAGATGAGAATTCAGATTTTTCAGTCACAGGATCCGATGCGCGATACCCGCCTCGACCTAAAATCCGCAGTGCATCGAAATACTTTTCTTTGGGTACCACCAGGCGAATCACACTCACAGGGCGAAGGATACGGTCAGGATAAAATCGGCGTCCCAAGTCCATTCCGCCTACCACAAGTACAGGAATCCCAGCACCGATCAGTAAGAAAAGGGCGCAGTCCAGCTCATGATCCAAAATCGCAAGAATCATTCTCTCGCGCTGAAGGCGCTCATCCATACGCAATTGAATTGCTTCCGGGATCTCACTTCGCCATGGGACACGGTCCATGGTGACTACTGTAGGAAGACTGCACTGGAGCCGCTCCGCGCAGTCCAAAGCTTCAGTCCATTTTCGACTATCAGTTAAGAACGGTGGTGCTGCAATGTAAGCATCATCCAAGCGCTTGGGTTTAACTGACTGAAGTACAAAATCTAAAATGGTTGAATCCATAGTCGCCTTCCTTGGCTGGGACTGAATTCAGTCCCTACTCCTATTGTGTAAGGGAGAGGCGCGACGGTCAAGAAGAGGTTAGTGTCAAAATTATAGCACTTAGTAATGCAAAAAATTACTTCACTACTCTCAAGAATTCGATGGGATCCACTTTAACATGATGCACGACGGTCGAAAAATGAAGATGCGGTCCGCTCACGCGACCTGTTTGACCTGAAAGCCCCAGCAATTGCCCCGCTTGGACTCTTTTTCCCACCTTAACTTTGAATTGATTCAGATGCGCATACACCGTAAAAACCCCAAATCCATGGTCGACTAAAATCGTATTCCCAGTAAGAAAAAGATTTTTTGCAAATGCAACGACTCCTGGTGCAGCAGTAGAGACAGGAGTCCCTACTGCAGCTTTTAAATCGAGACCTGAATGAAAACTTTGCATCTCACCATTATAAATCCTCTTTGTCCCGTATCGACTGGTCGTTTCGCTTTGGATGGGTAAAACAAAAGGACCCCGCCAAAATTTTTCATGAGTCACCTGAGAATACACTTTTCCGATCTCAGTTGCTTCGCGGCGTATTCGTTCGAGATTCTTAAGATTGGGATGGATATGACCCGGATCGACCTTGAGCACTTCGCTGGGATAATTTCCATCCATCACTGCAAAACTAAGCTCAAGAGATCGGTCTGCATCATTCCGATAGCGAATGCGAATCGAATTTGAGCCAGGCTTGAGGGCAAGCGGAATTCCCAAGAGTGCCTGAAAACTCCCAGTTCCTAACTCAGGCACAGGAAAAAATGGAAAGCTCAAATCACCGAATGAAGCGAAAAGAAAAGCAGGGTCAACAGTCGAAGGCAGATGTGCCGTAATCAGCAGCACCGAGCCTTGTGCCACTCGTTCCGTTGAAAGCTCAACATGAATTGCATTTGCTTGTTGCGGTGGCTCCTGCTGATTCTCGTGGTTCTTTTGACCAGAAACGCATGCCGAAAAGACCGCGCTTATCAGAAAAAATGAGAACGCTCTGTTAAAGCGCTTGGACAGCCTTCTCACCATCATAAAAAACAATCCTCAACTCTTGCCCCTTTTGAATAAATTTTGAGCTTCGAATGACCGGCCCCTCTCGATTCGAGCCCCTCACAATTGAATAACCTCGCTCTAAAACCCGAAGTGGAGAAAGTGCATCGAGTTTACTCATCGACTGCTCAAGCGCTGCACGCCTTCGCTCCACTCGCATTTGTGCAGCTCGGGTCAAGCGCAACCAAAGCTCATCGCAGCGCTGAGTCTGCTCTCGGAGACGATCTTTCGGACTCACCAAACGTGCAACAATGTGCTCAAACAAAGATTTTCGCACAGAAAGATCACGCAATACGCTGCCACGGATCCGCTCGTTAAACTCTTTCAGACGTTTTACCGTATCCACCCAATAGCCGCTCACCAACTCAGCTGCCGCAGAAGGGGTCGGCGCTCGAAGATCTGCTACAAAATCCGAAATGGTAAAATCAATCTCATGCCCAACCGCCGATACTACCGGAAGCCGAGAAGCAGCAATGGATCGGGCTAGCGCTTCATCATTAAAGCACCAAAGATCTTCGATACTCCCCCCACCGCGGGCAAGTACTACGACCTCCCCTAAGTTGTGGAAATTGGCAAGCTCG
>JAHFAC010000122.1 GCA_023250755.1 Bacteriovoracaceae bacterium
CAATGATCATCGCCTGGGAGCTAACGAGGCGCCTCCTGCAATGATCTCCGTTTTTTTAGGGGAGCTATTGAGCCGAATTTTAAATGAGATCGAAACGGGTACGGGGATGGATCAAAACCCCGAGAGTGCTGTGATTAAACTCGGCGTGAGCAAGTTGCCCGAGGTGATGCGAGACAATACGGATCGCAACCGGACGTCGCCATTTGCGTTTACAGGCAATAAATTTGAGTTTCGCGCAGTGGGATCTTCGGCTTCAACCGCCTTTCCGATCACCCTCCTAAACGCAGCAGTTGCAGATGGGCTGGATGAGGTGACGCAAGCACTTAAAAAGAAACTGAGCGGTAGCAAGGCGATGGATGTGGCGATCCTCGAGACGGTCCGTGAGGCGATCAAGGAGACGAAGCCTATTCGGTTTGAGGGAAATAATTATTCTGATGAATGGGTGAAGGAAGCTGAGAAGCGTGGACTTTTAAATTTAAAGAAAACCCCAGAAGCCTTGGCACAGCTGATGACTCCTGCTGCCAAAGCGATGTTGACTCGAATCGGCGTCTTCACCGAAGGAGAGCTCGCTTCACGGCTTCATGTTCGGGTTGAGAGATATGTTAAAAACATGATGATTGAACTCGATACCTTGCGCTCATTGGTGGACACCGTGATTTTACCCGCGTGTTATGCTTACCATGGCTTACTCGCAGCTGCGGTCAGTGCAGCAAAGACGGCGGGTGTGACCGCTCCACAATCGGAGTCTTTGGGCAAGATTTCGGCCCTTTTGGGGACACTGCAATCCAAGCGGGCGCATTTAGAGGCCGCTTTTCACAAAACCGAAACACTGGGGACAGAAGAGGAGAAGGCCAAGTTTTTTTCACGCGAAGTTTCGACTGCGATGACTGAAGTTCGCGGTCTTTGCGATGAACTCGAGGCCGTGACCGCAGACGATTACTGGCCCCTGCCGAAGTATCGCGAGATGCTGTTTTTGTCGTAATCTATGGAGTTGTTTCATGGAATCCAAGCCCTGACCCGTACCCTTGCCAGCCCTGTAGTCACTATTGGCAACTTTGATGGGGTTCACCTCGGTCATCGACAAATTATCCATGAGGCGATTGAAAAAGCTCGTGCTCGCGAGGGTACAGTGGTGGTTTACACGTTTCGACCCCATCCTCAATTGGCGCTTCGTCCGGAAGTGCACCTGCCTCTGCTCCTGACCTATGACGAAAAAATAGAGCAGTTATCAAAATTGGGTGTTGATGTGACGATCGAAGAGCCGTTTAGTCGGGAGTTTTCAACGACGACTCCCGATCAGTTCTTTAGTCAGATCCTTCTGCATCGTTTGAATGCTCAAGCGATTGTCGTGGGTTATGATTTCGCCTTCGGGAAAGAACGTGCCGGACATATCGACACGCTTCAATCCTTTTGTGTTCAGGCTGGAGTCGAATTGACGGTAGTGCAGCCTGAGCAGGTCGAGGGTGAGGCCGCCTCGAGCACTCGAATTAGACAGCATTTGCAGTCAGGCGAGATTGAGTTAGCCAATCGTCTTTTGGGGAGGGCGTTCTTTTATCGTGGAATTATTGAGCGAGGGGAGGGGAGGGGAAGGAAGATCGGGTTTCCGACCGCCAATCTTAAACCAGAAGGCAAACTGGTTCTTCCCTATGGAGTTTATGCGACTTGGGCCTTCTTGAGTTCAAAGTCAGGGTTGAAGCGTTATCCGAGTGTGACTAATATTGGCGTCCGCCCAACTTTTCAGAAACAGACAGGGGATTCGAGCCTAGAGACACAAGTGCGGGTTGAAACCCACCTTCTGGATATCGATCTGGATCTCTATGGACGTGAGCTTGAAGTTTGTTTTGTGCGCCGGCTTCGTGAGGAACGGAGGTTTGATGGCATCGACTCCTTGCGGGCGCAGATTGCGAAGGACGTAATGGCGGCAAAAATGATATTAGAATGATATTAGGATGATCCGTAGTTCAGGTGCTATGTGACAACTCTAAGGCTTTTAGTCCCTTACTCCAGAACAGGCACTCTATGTTCATCATTTTTTTGGATGAGGTTCTGTACTGGCTCGAAGATTTTAAAATTAGGAATGCTAGCCCCAAACAAGAAAAAACTGCTATTAAAAGAAGGGGTTATGATTCTATTGATCATGATTTAAAAATGGCGTGCATTTTTAAATCATGATCAATAGAAAACTGGTGCTGAGCCAGAAATGTCACCAGCAGGGAACTGGGGACAGTAAAGAGTAACCAGGATATTGGCTTCTGGTACCAGTTCCCTGTGAGCAGGAGCTTGGTACTCGCTTCCAGGAGCCGAGGGTACAATTCTCAAAATTTAGATGTGTCAGCCCTGCAGATCAAGTAAATCTCCATTTGCTAACTTTGATTTTTCATTTACAATTTAACTCAATAAAAATTTTTTGGAAGAAGGAGCCAAACAATGCTTAAGACGCGATTTTTAAATCAAGGCTTTACTTTGGTGGAGTTGATGGTGGTTGTGGCCATTATCGGAATTTTGGCAGCGATCGCGATTCCAAATTTCCAAAGTTATCAGGCTAAGTCAAGGCAGAGTGAGGCAAAGATCACCCTCGCGGGAGTTTATACTGCTGAAAAATCATATCAAGTCGAGAAAAGTTCTTTTACCGCCTGTCTGAGCAGTATTGGTGTCAGTGTAGAGGGGAATGGGACAAACAGTTTTTATACCACAGGATTTGCGGCTGCTGCGGTCGCAGGGAGCTGTGCTACCACGGATCCAGCCACGGGTACGCCTACTTGCGCCTCTTCGGCAGGGGTTACTCATTTCTTAGCGGGGCGGCCTGCTGCGGGATTAATTGCCAGTCTTCCGGCCTCAGCAGCGACGTGTAATGCGACTACGTTTGTTGCTGGAGCAGGAGGTGTGATCAATGCGCGGCAGAGCAGTGCTGCGGCTGACGTTGATCAATGGACCATGAATCAGGATCGGAGCTTAACAAATACTCAGACTGTCCTTAAGTAATTGATTTTTTTTCAAGGATTTTCGCTTCTCATCGGTTTTTTTGGTTTTATTCTTCGTGGTGCGCCCGCTGATCCGGATCGTATTTTTACCGTTGCACAGGAGTGGGGCGTTGTTCTCATCTTTTTCTGGTTTTTCATTTCCCTAGTGAGTTGGGGATTTTTTTGGGAGTCTCGTCTTCGTTTGGGTCACCTGGGTTTTATGGGTGCGATGGCGTTCGGAACAGGGTGGTTCGCGTTAGCCGGATTTACGTTGGGTCACCTGGGTTGGATTGGTTATTCTTATTTTTCACTGATTTTCATTTTTATTCACGCAGGAGTGATTCTAACAGCCTTACAAGGGGCTGAAAGAGTTCCGGTTCGCTTAGGTTTCAGTCCTATGGCGTTAGGTGCCGTTGAAAAAATTGGTTTGATTTCAGTCTTTGCCATATTTTTGGGCTGCATTTTAAAAGCAGCGATGGCCCATGGAACAACGGATCCCTATCTCTATCATCTCTTGGGTCCAAGAATTTGGGCAGATAACGGTCAAATCAACCTCCCCTCCTACATCCCGATTGTTTATCAGTCCTCTTGGTGGGAGATGCTGATTCTTCTTTCCCAGAGTTTATTAGGGGCCTCAGGGGGAATGGGTCTCATCGAAGGACAGCTCTTTGGTCAATACCTTCATGTGGTTTTAGGCATGGGAGGGTGCCTGCTCGTTTTATATTATTTTATTTCTCATATTCCTGGCTGTTTAGCTTGGATCGGGGCAATTTTGTTGCTCTCCCTGGGGTCTCGCGAATTGATACTCAATGCATCTTTAGCAAAAAATGATTGGGGAGTAATGTTTTGGGCACTAATGGGAGCTTGTCTTCTGATTTTACCGACTTTTCACCGACTCCGTGAAATCGCGGCCGCGGGGCTTTTTTTGGGACTTGCTGTCATGGGCAAGCCCAATACCGGTTTTTTTGCGCTGACTCTTATTTTAGTCTGGTGGTGGATTGGATTGAGGAGAGCTTTGTCGAAAGAGGTTTTGATCCAAGTAGGGGTTTTGCTAGCCGGAATGCTGATTACGATGTTACCCATTCTCATCCGCAA
Organism: Bacteriovoracaceae bacterium; assembly: GCA_023250755.1. Classification (GTDB taxonomy): domain Bacteria; phylum Bdellovibrionota; class UBA1018; order UBA1018; family UBA1018; genus JAHFAC01. The sequence continues at coordinate 4,056 of JAHFAC010000122.1, forward strand.
TGGCGTGTCTACTGGCAATCCACTTTTTCCATTCCTTGGATCCTTGACAAGGCAAGATCTCCTTACCCCTGTAGTTCTCAGAACCATGCCTACTGAACCGATTCTTTGGCACTTTTCATCGGATTATGCACTTAAGCAGGTTCGTTGGATTCTAAAGGATAGCCCGATTCATATTTGCCTGTTTCTTGCGCCTATTTTTTATTTTCTATTTAAAAACAGGTTGCAGAAGGTTCTCTGTGCCCTTGCATTTTTCTCCGTGCTTTGGCTTTTGAGCGTTGAAATCCCAAATCCATTTGTGCGGTGGGCAGGCGTTTCTTTGCTCTTGTCTGGCGTCATTGGAGGATTGTTCATTGCTGAGATATTTTCAAAACTTTCTTTTTTTTGGGGGCAGAAAAAATGGATTTCATGGCTCCAGACAATAATCCAAATCATTTCTCCTCTTTACCTGGCCCTGGTTTTTATGCCACCCGGTCCCCTGGGTATATTGACCTCTCCTTCTCCTTCACTAGTGATCAGAAATCCAAGGATCCACTGGGGTGGTGATTCAAAAGCCTGGCTCAGGATGAACGCAGATTTTTTCACTCCGATTTTTACTACGGGTGACAATCAGCTTTATTATATTTCTTCACTTGCAGTGGCACCTTTTCAAGATGATCCATGGGTGGGTCGGGAAGTAGACCTCATGTACAGCGCTGATGATTTGGTAGATCATCTTCGTGAGCTCGGATTTCGATATGTTTTGGATGTTGATCACTGGATGCAGAGATTTTGGAGTTACCAGGGTGCTTTGCTGGATCACGCGGCGTTTCTTCATCCTGAGTCTATTGTATTTGAGGGGCCGAATTCAGAAGTGATTGATCTAAAGACGCTACAAGAATCTATGAAATTTGCTTGCGCCAAGTCTGGAGAATATGAACTTAATTTAAATAAAATCTTTGGTAAAATATAAGGCCTCACTTTTCTCCCCCCTCCATTCCCTCCATCCCAAGTTTCTTCATCCGATAGCGCAGGCTGCGGAAGGTGATGCCTAGGAGCTGAGCTGTTTTTTTCTTGGTTCCACTCCCGTGCGCAAGTGCAGCGCGGATAAAGGTTTCTTCTATACGGCCTAAGATTTCATCTAATTTGATGTCGCCTTTTTTGAAATCAGGAGAGGGAATAAGAATCCCATCTTTGCTAGATGCATTTTTTTTGACCAGAGTCAGAACGGCCTGAGGTAGGGCGTTGATCGTGATTTTTTTCCCGTTTTCGAGCGTGATTGCCCGCTCAATTACGTTTTCGAGCTCACGGACATTGCCTGGCCAAGAATGGGCTGAGAGCGCTGCAAGTGCATCAGGGGTAAAAGATTGAATTTTTTTCCCAAAACGTTGGTTAAATCGATCCAAAAAATGCTCCGCTAAAAGTGGAATGTCGTCCTTGCGTGTCCTGAGCGGCGGTGTTTTGATTTGAATTACATTCAATCGATAATATAAGTCTTCGCGAAAGGTTCCTTGAGCGATAGCGGCTTCGAGGTCTCGATTAGTAGCGGCGATGATCCGAACGTCGATGCGAATGTCATCGACGCCCCCCACTCTTCGAAAGGCCCGCTCTTGAATGGCCCTGAGTATTTTTACTTGCATTGAGAGTGGGAGTTCCCCGACTTCATCGAGAAAGATGCTCCCTCCGTTGGCCACTTCGAATAGACCGGTTTTTTCATTGATGGCGCCCGTGAAGCTTCCTTTGCGGTGCCCAAAAAGCTCGCTTTCGATGAGAGACTCTGGAATGGCACCACAATTGATTGGAATAAAGGGCTTGCCTTTTAATATTCCTGTATCATGAATCATTCGAGCGACGAGCTCTTTGCCTGTACCGCTTTCACCAATGATTAAAATATTTGTTTTTGTAGGTGAAACTTTTCCGATGAGGGAGATGAGCTCTTGAAC
>JAHFAC010000123.1:0-5069 GCA_023250755.1 Bacteriovoracaceae bacterium
CGGCTTCAATTCCCCAAAGCAGGCGCTCGATATAGCGGCGGTTTTCAGGGACCTCAACCACAGAGGGGTCCCTAATTTCCTTACGCAGCCGGGTGAGCATCTCCAATTTTTGATCTTCATTTAAACTGTAAATATGTTCTGCAATTTCTCTGGCGGATTTCTCATCTTCACCCTTTTCAATTGCCTTATGGATCTCTTCTTCAATCAGTTTTGCCAGTTCAACACGCCGGTGAAACACCTCTGCAGTTAGGGTGATTCGCCTCCCCCGGGCGTCCGCGGAATCGGCTTCGGGGCGTTGGTTTTTTTCTCCCTCCCCCGCGTGTTCCTGATCTTCGGCGTGTCCAATAGGTGAGGAAGATCCCAGAAAGAGTAGGATACCCAAAATCAGAGCCAGCGGCTTCATGGGGCACCTCGGGAGTCCGGCGAACGCATCTGCGTTGAGAGCCACTGTACATAGAGCTAGTTCGGAGATGGGTTTAGAATGTTTTGACTATTCCGCAGTCTAATTTTGAATTTCAATGTCTTCTAGGAGTGATGGGAGATGGATTTTTGATTCGACCCTTTAAACTTTTCTGCGTCACGCTGGCTGCATCTGCAGTAAATTGATTTTCCGTACCATTTTGCAGAGATTGAAGCCCAAAAACGAGCGATGGCCGTAGGTTTCCATTGCCCGAATACTTTTTGCATTGGGTTTGTTGAAACCGTATTTCTTGGATTTGAGATTCCCTATAACCCCTTCCACTTGGGCCCTCTCTCGGCGGATCGTTTCCGCCATTTCGTCTGACACTGCCCATTTGGTCTTGCCCGTCGGAGCAATACCCACGTATTTGACTCCCAATTTCGAGGCTCGCTTGATATTGATTTTGCTGTATCCGCCACGATCGAAACCAAATTTTTCGGGGGCTTCGTCGAATAGAGAAATGTGCTCGTGGATTGCTTGTAGACAAAATTTCTGATCTGACGCATGTACCCCGTTGTCTATCAAAAAACCCAAGGCAAATCCGTCGATTCGACTGACTCCCCATTTCAACCCAAATTCTACTGACTTTCCAGCCTTCCCTCGTACGATGGAATACAGCTCGGGGGACTGAAGATGAATTATCTTTTTTGCAGCCACAAATCCTGTCTCTAAAAAATGTAAAATCTGTGGCAATAACCGAGTCATTAATTCTGAAAGACGAGCGAGCTCTTTTGATGACTTGCTCCGTACTTGTAATCCTTGTTCCAGGCACTCTTTTAAGGCGCCTTGAATCTCTTGAACCGTATGGTAAAGCTTCTTCCCCACTTTGCGTTTTTGCTCTTTGGTTTTGGCAAATAAGTGCGACTTTCTGACTAACCCCTTCACCTTGTCCACTACTTCGTTGACCTTCTCTTTTACCGATGAAAACTTGTCCCCAACTCGCTTTAAGTTTTTCGCCACTAAATCGGTAAAACGTTTCATTAACTCCACTTCGTTGGGATAGGGAATCATTGCTTCCTGTGCCGTCGTATCGCTCATCAGACTTGATGAATCCAAAATGCCGGCCTCTTTTGCACTGACTAACGCTTGCCGATTTAATAGCTCCATTCCCTCTGGACCCATCATCTGGGTAAACTCGAAAATCGTAATGTGATCTGGCTGCCATGTCGAATCCATAAGCCCGCACAAATATCGCGCCGGCGCATAATGCGCGATTAGATCTTCCGCTTGCCGAAAAGTAATGTTGCGTACTGACATCAATGTCGTCGCTCCCAAGAGCTCTCTGTAATGCGGCTGCGGCCCGGATTCTACTTTCACTTTCGAAGCTCGAACTCCAATCGCTGTCTCGATAATCTGGGGCCAATCCATTACATCGGCTAATTGCACCAGTTCGTGCTGATCCTTGATTGTAATCTTGGCGCTCCTGGGATGAGTATTGTCGAAAAAACCAATCTGCTTGGGATCTATCATGGCGTGTGGTCCTTTGATGAGAAAGTTTAACAATGCATTTCACTCACAAAAGATCTGATTTACGTCGACAAAAGGCAAGACTTAAAAAGAAAAAATGCGCCTAACTCCGAACTAGCTCTAAGTACTAAAATGCCCGTCCGTATAAAAAATTTGGCTGTTGTGGGCGGCCTTCCGATTCGATCCAACCTCAGCCTTTAGCGCGCCAGTCTAGCCATTGTGCAATCCAATAGGCCGTAATTTCCTAAATAATCATTACTTGATAGAGAGAATAGGGGAGCCGTGTGTGCGACTCCCCTATTTTTTGGACTGGACCAAGGTGTGGTCAGTCAGTTGTGAGCCTGACCTTAGTCGGCCTTCCTCTTTCTCGTCCAGTCCATTGTTTTGGCTATGGTCGTGTGTGGACTGGAGATTGAGTGCCCCTGGTGTGGAGTTTCATTTTCTGTTTGTTGGGATTGTTGGCAACGGCAGCGGTACTGTGGAGGCAGGTGTCGGGATAGGGCAAGGCTTGAGAGCAAAAGGAAGGCCCGACGAAAGTATGCCCAGTCGGAAGCAGGTAAAGAGAGCGGACGGAAGAGGCAGAAGCGCTATCGTGTTCATCACGAAATTCAAGATTCCCAAAAAACCGTTACGGATCAGTCTACCGGCCCGGTCACTGACTCGGTAGATTCCCACCACTGTTTGTTCTGCGGGATAAAAATCGGTCAATTTTTTCGATGTCCGAAGAAGTTTCGACAAAGTTGCCAGGGCACGGACGGGGGGACACATGGAAGACGAAGGGCAAAGGGTCAAGTATCTCAAAGATGTTGAGGGGCTCAGCTATCGCCAGATCGCAACAAAACTAAATATTTCTCGACGGAGAATCGCGAAATTGTATTCAGGAGACCATGGGATCAAGGTCTCAACCCGGGGGAAACACCTTGATGAGTACCGCTCTTTAATTTACCACTGGTTTTCTGAACACCCAGGGATCAAGGCCAAACAGGTTTTTCAGAGGCTTAAAGAACGTGGGATAAAGACAAGTCACCGCACGGTTTCAAAATACACTCTGGATCTCCGACGGAAAAAACCAAAGACCTATTCTGAGCTTGAGTTCCTTCCGGGCGAAGAGGGCCAGGTCGACTGGTTTTTTGTGAGTCACCCGAAACTGGGAAAGTTGTGCGGCTTTGCCCTGGTTTTGAGTTTCTCTAGGTACCTTTTTTCCCATCTCTTTCCGAGGCACGCTTTTGAGTTTTTTATCGAGGGACACCTAATGGCATTTAACGCCCTGGGGGGCCTTCCCAGAGCCCTCAGATTCGACAACCTCCGTACGGTCGTTCTCAAGCGACAACCTCTGACCTACAACCCTGCCTTTTTGGAATTCGCAAGATTTTTTGGCTTTGAGATCCGGCTCTGCAATCCCGCCGCGGGCAACGAAAAAGGACGAGTAGAGCGCGCTATCCGATCCCTTCGCGATGGCTTCTTTAACGTTTCAACCCATATCGACTCCATCAAAGCGCTCAACTCGGCGCTTCACGAATGGGTAGATACTAAAAACAAAACAATTCATCGGGGGACCCTCAAACTACCAAGTGAGCAGATAAAGCTTGAGAAGTTAAAAGCACAGCCCACGTCCCCCTGGATAAATTGCTCTGTCCACCCGCCGAAACGGCCGACTAAAACCGCGCTCGTTATCTTCGACAACAACAGGTACTCGGTACCAGATTCCAGCGGGGATAGGCTACTTTCCATTCGGAGCTACCCACTAAAGATCGAAATCTATGACCTTAACGGAAATTTGATGGCAACCCATCTGCGGTGTTTTGACCGAAATAAAACCATCCTCAATCCGAATCACAAGAGCCTAAAAGGCCTGTCGGAAGCCGCAAAGCAGCAGCGCATCCAAACCGTGATAAAAAATATGGACCCCGTAATGGAGACGTTTCTTGGCATTAATCAGGAGATAGGGGAAGGCCGCTATCAATCCTGTTACCGGATTTTTAAAGTCTTGCAATTCCATTCGAAAGGCTCAGTTCTCTCGGCCATTAGGGAGGCCGTAAAAAGAAGAAACTGCCGGATGAAATTCGTCTTGTCACTTCTCGAACCACAAAGCGTGATTATTGAAGAGCCAGTTTCTCCCCAAAAAGAAGAGCTCCTCTCAATCGATTACACCCCAAGATCGCTTGAGGAATACGAAAATGACCGCTGACAAAGAGCTAGAGAAATTACTTTCTGAACTGACATGTAAGATTTCTATCGATGATATAGATGAAGATTCAAAAGGTACGGTTAAGGCGTTTCTCAAAAAAGAACTAAAGGCACGTACCGAACATCGAATGAAACGGCTCCTTTCCCGGTGCGGAATCAAACCGAAGCAGATGCGTGTCTTCGACCAATTTGATTGGAACTTTAATCCAAAATGTCCCAAACAAGAAATCCTAGCCTTCAGGCAATCCAACTGGATACAGGAAGCGGCCAATCTCGTTTTAATTGGAGACGTGGGCATCGGTAAGACCCACCTCTGCAAAGCCCTCTGCTACGATGCCGTCGTCAAAGGACACCAGGCCCTTTTTATCACCGTCTTCGACATCGTCTCAAAAATAAAGACCGCTCAATCAGCTCTCAACCGCATCGAGTATTACAGCAAAATAGACGTCCTGTGCCTCGACGAACTTGGCTACTGTTTCCACAGTAAAGAAGACACGGATCTGCTCTTTCAAATCATCACCAAGAGAACAGAATGTCTTCCCACAATCATGACAACCAATCTGCCCCCAAAACAATGGGGAACGATTTTTTCGGGTACCGCTGCATCAGCTATTTTGGACAGGCTTAGCGCAAACGGAAAGTTTCTGAGCTGGGAAGGAAAACCAGGACGGGGGGTAAAACATTTGGCTCACTTAAACAAACATTAAAAAACCTCGATCAGGGATTAAACGACGGACTGCTCGTTCAGGCCGCCATTAACTGCCCATGCCCTGAGTGGCACAGCATTGGGCCGAAATTGGCGCACTTCTGGCGGCCGCCAACAACAGCACTTGCAGGCATATCTCAATGAATACACGTTCAGATTCAACCGCCGTTTCTACCGTTCGATCTCATTTCAAAAGCTACTGGACCTAGGAACTCTTCGAGCCGGTCAAACCTACAGTGAAACATACGC
>JAHFAC010000123.1:5079-5973 GCA_023250755.1 Bacteriovoracaceae bacterium
GATCGACTACCTGAGTTGACCGTACTGCATGATCAACCCCTTCTTTCTCATAGGGAGGAAAGCCACCCATATCGTGCAGTAACCCAGCAGCAAAAAGCACATCATCATCGACTTTAACGCTTTCTTCTTGCGCTAGCTTTGCCGAAAGTAAGTAGTCACGAATTCCATGTTCGTGTCCCCACGCAAAATGGACCAGATTTTTTTTGGAGAAAGTGCAAACCGCTTCTCGCCAGCCAGTTGGCATTTCACAAGGATTTGTGCTGGTCTTTGAAATGCTGAAGTTTGTTGAAGTATCACTTCCACCTTCGCAACCACAGCCCGGATTGCAAACAACTTTATGATTGATGCAGCAATAGCCATCTTCGTTGGAACAAGAAGCCCCGGCTCCCCATCCAGCAAAGCTCTTTGCGGAAAATGAAACAAGCAATGTCAAAACCAGAAGGAAAGCGCGCATAATGAACCTTTCTTACCGAAGAACATCAATAACTCAATAATTCCAATTATTTTAACTTGCGTCATTAGCAAAATATGCAATATCTCATTGCATTGAACGCAAGTTTATGGAGATTAAGTGGACACGAAGGTTCATCTGAATTCGGAGGAATGTGAATTTCTCCTGGCTTTCGAAAAAACCAGGTCACTCGAAAAACTTGCGGGAATGATCAATCGAGATGTTTCTGCGGTCTCAAGAAGATTACAGCAGCTCTCATCCAAGGCCCAGGTCATCGAAAAAGTTGGTAACCGTTGGAAATTGACGCAAACAGGATCGCAAGTAAATCGCTGGACCGAGGAAGCCATGTCTCAGCAAGCGAAGACTTTATCCCGCAAAACCGAAATAAAGCTGGGAGCGAGTCGAATGTTTGCAGGCAAGGTGTTAGCGCGCCATCTTCCAGA
>JAHFAC010000124.1 GCA_023250755.1 Bacteriovoracaceae bacterium
GATTTTTCGCTTTTTGTCCATTCCCTCTTGCTTAAACAAGAAAATATCCTGAAGGGTCCCGACGTCCCCCTGCATTCCGGAGATCTCAGTAATAGCAGTCACCTTACGTGAACCATCTGAAAGCCGATTCTGCTGAATAATCAGATTTACTCCCGAAGCGATATTTTCTTTGATCGCCTTTGAGGGGAGGCCAATCCCCGCCATCATGCACAAAGTCTCCAAACGACCGATGCTCTCACGCGGGGTATTGGAGTGAACAGTGGTCATAGAACCACCGTGACCGGTATTCATCGCCTGCAACATATCCAGCGCGGCACCATCTCGACACTCACCGACCACAATTCGATCGGGCCTCATTCTGAGGCAACACTTGACCAGATCTCGAATGCTGACCTCACCCTCACCTTCAATATTCTTAGGACGAGTTTCAAGCCTCACCAGGTGTTCTTGTCCCAGCTGAAGCTCTGCCGAATCTTCAACCGTGATAATCCTCTCATTAGCGGGAATAAAACTCGAAAGGACATTAAGCAGCGTCGTTTTACCTGAACCTGTTCCGCCTGAAACCACGATATTGAGCTTTGCCTCGACACAGCTTCTCAAAAAATCAGCAATCTCCTCAGTCATCGATCCGAAATCAATCAAATCTTTTACTAAAAAACGACGTTTCGGAAATTTTCGGATTGTAATAGTCGGCCCGCGAAGCGAAAGAGGAGGAATAATCACATGCACGCGAGAACCATCCCGTAAACGCGCATCGACATAGGGGACTTTTTCATCCACACGACGGCCAAGAGGTGTCACGATACGCTCAATCACATTCATCATCTGTAATTCGCTTGAAAAAGTGACCTTTGAGAGTTGAATCTTACCTGTGCGTTCCACGTAAATCTGATCCCTCGCGTTCACCATGATTTCAGTGACACCCTCGTCAGACAATAAATCCTCAAGAGGCCCAAGCCCCAGAGCTTCGTCCAATACTTCTTTGACCATCTGTGCCTTGTGCTCACGAGACGGAAGAAGTGCGGCCGTATCCTCTGCATTGACGATATCTAAAATACCTTTTTGGGTTTTCTCGCGAAGAACAGCTCTTTGCTTTGGATCATTGGTATCCACGTTCGTCTTTTTGAGATCCATCTGCTCGACCAAAGCTTTATGGATCCGAAGTTTCATCGCGGTCCATGGATCTGTCGCCGCAAGCGACCCACGTCCCAAGAGCTGATCTGCTCCGCCCCCTCGCGATACTTCTGAGAGCGGAGATGTCGCTGCCCCAGGGGCCTGGGGCCTGAGCTGTAATGCACTCACTCGAGGCTTCATCAACTTGGATAAATTTTCAAACAATTGGACCTGCTGAATTTTTCGGACCAAATCATGGTAGGCTCGCGCAATCGGCGTGTTTTGAGCTCCGATACAAACTGGCACACTCTTGGCCAAGCAGCTGTCGCAAGTATTGATATCCTCAGGAATGGCGGCAAAAATAGGGCGACCTAGGTTTTTTTGTATGATTTGCGGGGTGATAATATTAGTCTGCGAATAACGATTGACCATAATCTGCACCATCTCGGGAGGAAAAAGAAGTTCCTGAATTCTCGATAAAACACGCTTGGTCTGATTGATGGCAATCACATCGGCAATGGTAATCACAAAAATCACAGTGGCGAACTCAAGCACCCGCAATATATGGGGATCCATACTGCTTCCGCAATCAACCACGGTGAGGTTAAAATGGTTTGATACCGCCTTCATAAACTTGCCAAGCCCATCGATGTCCAGATCCCTGGCCTGGATTGAATCCCTTGGAGCACCAATATAGCTATAACCGGCGGGAGAATTGATCAAAAACGGAGAAAGCGACTTGAGGTCAAAAGTCACCCCTTGAAGCCTTGAAATATCCACAATGCTCTTAGGAGGATTTTGCCCCAAAATGATGTTCTGATCCCCCATGCTGTTCAAGTCGAGGTCTAAAATTAATGGTCTTTGTTTAAAATCCTGCATGTAAGCAATCGCAAGATTAGCGGCAAAAACGCTTTTACCGACTCCTCCCTTTCCCCCTACGATCGCTATCACATGGCCAGCCATATCCCCCCGCCTCTCACTTTACCTTGATCCTAAAATTCTTCTTCAAGTCATCGGTCCCCTCTGATGCGTTTTCGATTATCTGTGGGGTCACGAAAATAACGAAATTTGATTTATTTTTTCGATATCCTTTCGTGCGCATCAACGTGAACAATGGTTGTGTATTGCCCTCAAACGAACCTGGTTTCGGGTCGTCTTTGTTAAAATCAGTTCCGATATCACTCGCCACCACTCCACCTACTGCCGCACTTTCATTGGATTTCACATAAAGCTTAGTCTTGATGTTGTGATTAGTTGTAGTGGGTGGTCCGGAGACAGGAGGCTTGCCGACCAGGCTCACTTGGCTCAAATCTAAGTCAAGCTGGATATCCTCGCTTTGACCTAAAATAAGAGGAGTCGCTGCTACGCGTAATCCTACTGGGGTGTTTGCCACCTGAGGCTGCCCCGTTGGCCCCACAGTGACAAAAGGGATATTGGTCTCCTCATTCAGCTGTGCCGGTTGACCACTCCGAGTAATGAGCGTTCCGGTTTTCAAGACACGAGCATACCCCGCTGTTTGAAGACTTTTTAACGTTGGAATTAAGCTCGATACAGTTCCACTAAAAGAAGTGCCGCTCACTGCGGGCGCGCCAGCCTCATTCTTGCCTGTTGTGATTGCAACCTCACTGGTCAATCCCGGCTGCCACTTGAATTGAAAGAGCTTATTATAATCTTTAGCCAACTCGACAAAGTGAACAGTGATTCTTACCAGCTTCTCTTGTTTTTTGGGTGGAGGAGGATTAATGACGATGAAGTTCTGAATCAAGCTTCTTGAAATAACTTGGGCATTTCCAGAGTCCTTCTGTACAAGTTGATGCGTTGGTCTAACTTCTGGCAAATAAATTTTAGCGACTTCTTTAGCGCGATTAGCTTGATCGAGATTGTCGACCGTTCCTTCGAGAAGGATCAGCCCATTCACCACGCGCGTCTTGACGTTAGGAGCAAACGCATTGATATCATCTTGAATTCGTTTTGCTAGGGTTTGGAGACTCATCATCGACATGGTTGCCAAGTTCAATACAAATCCTTTGTAAACGTCCTCTGAAATAACTGAAACCAACCGACCATAATCAGCTGGAACCAGAACCTCGCCATCAATCACGACTTTTTGACCAACCACACGGATCTCGATCCCCTCAATATCCTTAAGGAGCTCGTGAAGTTCGGCTGCCCGTCTGTAAAGGTTAGAAGCAGTGACCGTTACCTTAAAAATTAAGCGAAGAGTGCCATACTCATCCCTAAATGTTACTGTCGTCTCACCACTCTTAAGCCCCCTGAATACGATCTGTCTCTGATCACCGATTTTAACCAGGGTAACAGCCACGACCTGAAGATTTCCAATGGAGATCCCTTTTTCTCTGTCGACATCAAAATCAATATCCACAGCGCGATCTTCGCCCGTAGTCACTAGAACATGACGCTTATCAGCCTTGGACTCAGACTCATCACGCGTCAACCTCGAATGATGGTACTTGGTGCGCTTGGGCACTGGAGGTTCTTGATCTTCTGCTAGCAGGCCCGAAGAAAGCAAGAAAAGACCCATGGCTACCCCAATCGCCCATGGCAATGGCGCCTCCTTTCGTTTTTCCCCGCCTCTGGCTCTGTAAAAATCCCCCATCCCCTCCATTTAGCTCCCTATCTTCATTTTCCTACCGACGCGACGCTGGCCCTCTCGGAAATCGAGCAGCATCTCCTCCCAAAACATCATCTGCCGTCATCCCCGCAATTCCAGTTCGTTCGGTATCATCATTATTTCTCAAAGCCAGGCTGATACTGTTCTCGCCATTTGCAAGAATCAGCGTCAACATTTGCGCCTGAGTAGGATCCACCTCAACTGCGACTGAGGTAAAAGATGTATCTTCACTTAAGGGACGGATCTTCTCTTTGCCCCCGTAAGGATCTGCCTCCACCACCCGCGCCAAATTATTAGTCACATGCCTGCCAATCGACAACACCACGACGTCTTGGAGAATGGTTTTTACAACTCGATTTTCTTTTCCTGAACCCCGATCCAAAACTGCGATCAAATCGACACGATCTCCCGGCTTGACTAATTTTGAGACTCCGGTCACCTCGCTTACAGGCACAGACACCGCCCGCTTGCCGGGAGTGACCTGGGGCGAAAGCCCAGTACGAATGCTCGGTTCAGTAATTTTATTAGTCGTAATTTGCTCGCCTGCCTTGATCGGGACTAAAGCAACATTATTCACAATCACTCGTAAACCTTGAGAGGTTTCTTTTTCTATTTCTCCCTTTGCGAACGAAATCGCATTGGGCTCAAGGAATTTAGCTGGGATCTCCGAAAGCTCCAGCATTTTTTCGTTGATTGTTTCTTGTTCCTTGATGTCTTTCTTGGCTTTAACGACAAGAACCGCTGTTCCAAATTTTTTCTTGGCCTCTTCTTCGATGCTGGAAACATAGCTCTGCACAAAAAAAACAGCCAATGCCGCCATCGCCAGAGATAAGGTTAAAGCTTTATTATTCATCGAGCGGACTCCTGCAGTATTGAAAAATTTGAGCTCTCAGGCCCTGACCCTCTCCGAAAGTCCTGAGCGAATCGGGCGTGATGGGATGATTTCCGCCATCCCCACCAATGACATTGCTCTGGGTACAAAGGGCAACCGTATTGCGAACTCTCACCTTTGCCCGTTCTGACGGCTCTGCACGCTCCTCGTCCGTCACATTTTTGTTTTTCGGGTCCCTTGTAATGTTCTGGGTCGAAGCAATAGGACGATAACTCTCACTGCTTTCTTCAGGAGCTGGATTGCCAGCCACTCCGATCACCATCTGATTATAGCCCAAAGGAGTGAAATTTACGTTTCTCTGCGAAATGGCAGGATAAATCGCACTGTTAAAGGTCAACCAATGAATATGGGCCCGCGCGTACTGCTGATTCACGATTGAAATTTGCATCGCCATATTCACTTTAATCATGAGCGCGACAAGGCCCATCAGAACTGGAAGCAAGAATGCGAACTCCAAGACACTCTGGCCGCCCTCATCAACAACCGTTGTCAATAAACGCAATTTCAAACGCCTCTCCTAGGTAGCCCTTACACTCTGAAAAGCTAGGCTCTCGGCCGAGCCAGCTCTCCGAAGTGAGGGTCACCGAGTTTACAGACTGTTTCTTGTCCTCTCCCTTCTGATCCTGACCGGACGAGCCAGCAAACGGGATCAAAAAGAGACGACTCTTAAATGTATATCGGACTCCCTCCAGCCAACTGAAGTCGCGGACCTTGGAATTAAATTGCGCGGGGGGATCCACTTGAAAACCCGTCATATCACTGCCACCCCCAACACCCACGGCAATGGTGGGCAAACGATCCTTGCCAGAAACTACCAGGCTTTTTTTCAACATACGACCAATCACATTTCTTGAGCGCTCGACTTGTTCGGTTCGATTGGGTCCAGAGGAAAGATAAGCGCGTGCCGACATAAAAGTGGCGTAGTGAACGAAGTTGCCCCAGGCAAAAACCATCGCCAGCTGGAAATAAAAAAACACAAAAGCAATCAGGAGAATGAGTGTCAGAGCAAACTCGACTGTGGCTTGGCCTGATTCATTTTTTTTAGACAGCGTTTTATTTTCTCGGATTAATAAAGAGTTTAAAATTGGACACTCCCCCTCCCCTGGCACGTGGATGATTCTCGGGTCCCCCATCGTCAAAGCCCTTGGCCTTCGGATGTCCATACTGGTATGCACGCGCAAAATCCCCTGTCAGTGGGGCAGCCAATTTTTGGGCAAAATCCATTTTTTTTAGGCCTTTGTTCAAAATAAAAAACGCCATCACGGCAACCGCCATCATGATGATGTACTCAGTCAAAGCCTGCCCTGAGTCATCCATGGTCTT
>JAHFAC010000125.1:0-5361 GCA_023250755.1 Bacteriovoracaceae bacterium
GTTCCACCCCCCCCAAGCGCTCCGATTCCTATTGATGAACTTGCTCGAATTTTTAATACGGCCTTGGTCACAACCCGTGCTGAAACCTCTAAAGATATCTCAGCCGAATTGCGCTCGTTAGTCGAAACCCCTGCTTATCGGGCAATCCTAAACTCAGTAAGACACCTTGCCCGCCTCCATGGGCTGAGCGATAAAGAGGCGGCTGAAACCATTATCCTGACCTTTAGAAAGTTGGATCATCTCTGGGGGGGCTACCTCTTTCAGGAGGGGGTTAGCCGCATTCGTGGGCAAGAACCCTCTTGAAACCCTAAGTCTTTAAAATAAAATCCCAACGGATTTGAATCAATCCACTCTTATCTACAATGCCTTGCGGGGGGTTGGGAAAGGGACCCGCTTGATTGAATGCATTGATTGCTGCATCATCTAAGTCCCGCGTTCCTGACTCCTCCACCACCTGCACTCGCACCACCTCACCCTGGAAATTGAGGGTTACTAGTAATCGCGTGGTATGATCCATGTCACTCGCTAATTGCCGCCCTCCACGATAAAGCTTGGTTAGCTTTTGGCGTAAAACCCCGCTCCAAGCCCAATCAAGCCGCTCTCTAATTCTCTGAAAATAACCGTAGAACATGTACTCCTTCGTATTGAGAGCTGTTCTTTCCGATTCTTTGAGTCCTTTAATATAATCACGAGGAGAATCATTTTGCTGCGTCCATTGGGGAGCAAGTCGCTCCTGAAAAGCCTCTTCTGGCCTAATTTTTTGATTGATATTCGAAAGCAGAGGAACTCCAAATTTACTCAAAGCTTCTCTCGTACTCTCCGTTTTGTCCTGAGGACGACTCGCCTGATGTCCCATCGCCACGATTTTTTTTGCGCTAATTGTTTGCTGATCCACAACTTGGTTCTGCGCTCCTAAAAAGGCATTGGGTAATGATTTTTCTTTTTTCTCTGTTTGAAGGGTCTGTACCACACGTTTGGAGTTCTCTTCTGCCTCCGTTTGTTTTTTTGGAAGGGGATCTATCTCAATTAAAATCATTCGAGGCGAAGGGGAAACCATCGCCCTTTGGCTCAAAAAAACGAACCACGCGAGCAAAAGGAACGCGTGAAAAAAGACTGAAAGAGAAAACGAACTGCGCAGAGGTAATGCTCCCATGAAAAAGTATAACATCCCTTCTCATAGGCTTATCGGCATTATTCTATGTCTTCTTTAAGAAATTCCGTAGGAGTTTCAGTGGCTTTGTCGCCTGCTCCCATGCTTTGGAGTGGCTCCGTTCCTTCAATAAATGCCTCTTTAATCGCCGTTGAGGAGTTCGAAGCGGCCAGCCTTCCCGTAGTGGGATTGATGTTCGCAAAAACAACGCCAGGTGGAATAGCAAAATCCGTGTCAGGATAAGGTCTTACTGCCTCCTTCATAAAACTTAACCAAATCGGCAGGGCTGCGCGTGCCCCTGTTTCAAGTGGCCCAATGGCTCGTTGATTGTCAAAACCGACCCAGACCCCCGTGACCACATAAGGCGTAAAACCCATGAACCAAGCATCTATATAATCACTTGTCGTCCCTGTCTTCCCTGCGGCGACGCGGCCTAGGCTCTTCGCCTCGTGTCCTGTCCCATAGGTAATGACCTCTTTCATCAGATGGGTCATCACATAAGCAACTCGAGGATCCATTACTTGCTCAGAGTCCCCAGCTAAAGGATAGGCAGGAAAAACAATGGCGGGCCGAGGGAGGTTAGGATCGGGTACGCCTGAGGACTCTGCAACAGGAACACTTGCGGCTGGCATTGGTAATGGCAATGGACTCGCTTCTTTCTCTTCTAAAATTTTTCCATCGCGATCCCTGACCTTGCTTATAAAAGTTGGGGTTACTTTTCTGCCCAATCGTGGAAAAATGGAATAAATTCGCGTGAGTTCCAAAAGCGATACCCCCATACTCCCGAGTGAAATAGAAAGGTCTGCCGCAAATTGTGCGCTCATTCCCAATCGTTTGGCATAATCAATCAAAAATGAAACTTGGATCGCCTGCGCGATTTTGATGGTGGGAACATTTCTTGATTTAATCAACGCCTGCCTGAACGTCGTGTCTCCATAAAATTTTTCTTCAAAATTATTCGGTTTCCACTTTCCGTTTTCAGCATCATCATAGACAATCGGAGAATCTTGGATCATCGACGTAGGGGTATATCCCTTCTCGAGCGCCGCAGAATAAATAACCGGCTTAAATGCAGACCCTGGTTGTCGAAGAGCCTGAATGGTGCGGTTAAACTCTGATTGATCATAGTCATACCCGCCCTCCATGGCCAGAACATCCCCCGTCCTGACATCCAAAGAAAAAAGAGCTCCCTGGACGATGGGTTCTTGCTCAAGCGCAACAATCACGCGATCAACCCCTGCTTGAACCACCCGAACCCAGATCACATCACCTTTCGAAACAACTCGCGAGGGCAGGGTGGGTTCTGATCGATCTTGGTTGATTTTTTTTTCGTCTCGAACAGGCTTGGCCCACTTCATTTTTTCCATGGGCAACTCTGCCCGAACCCCTCCGATCATGACTGCTACGGTTTTTTTGGAGTCATCCACTCGCGTAACAACGGCCTGATAAACTTCGTCTTGATCCAACAGCTTTACTTCAGAGTCAATTCCCCCATCTTGAAGCGCGGCAATTGAGTCAATCCGCCCATCAGGCTGGAAAATTCGATAGCCCAATTTTTTTTCGATCAACGCAATCCGTTCTACTTTTAAAACTTTTTCGATCTCCTCTACGTCCTTTAAGTGCTGAACTGGCCCACGATAGCCACCTCGTTTATCGATTGCTCGTAGCCCCTCTTGAAGACTTTTCTTTGCCACTTTACAAAGCTGAGGAGAGATTTGAGCTGTTACAGAAAGCCCCTCCTCGTAGAGCATCTTTTCGCCGTATTTTTCAGCAAGGTGCCTCCTAATATGCTCAACATAATAGGAACAATTGCGTTGATTGAAGTCATTGTCTTGAAAGACCCTAAGAGGTTGCGCAGCGGCTGAGGTCATTTCAGACTGTGTAATGAATTTATTTTCATTCATTCGCCTTAAAACATAAAGTTGTCTCTCTTTTGCGCGCTTTGGGTTGAGATGGGGGCTGTATTTTCCAGGTGCTTGCGGCATTCCCGCAAGAAGTGCGGCCTCGGCTAAGCTCAATTGATCTGCCTCTTTGTGAAAGTAGACTTTAGCTGCAGCCTGAATTCCATAGGAGCCGTGACCGAGATAAATTTGATTTAAATAGAGATAAAGGATCTGTGGCTTGGTGAGGTTTTTTTCAATTCTAGCGGCAAGGATTACTTCTTTTATTTTTCTGTCCCAGCTTCGCTCTGGAGTCAGAAGCAGTGACTTGGCAACCTGCTGGGTAATCGTGCTCCCTCCCTGAACTACGTGGCCCGCCTTGAAATTGGCAACACTCGCCCTGAGCATCGATGCCAGGTTAATTCCCTGGTGCTCAAAAAATCGATCATCCTCTGCCGCTATAAATGCATGGACAGCAACCTTGGGAATTTTCTCAAACGGAATAAGGTACCGTCGCTCTTTAAAAAACTCACCAATGACCATCGGTTCTTTTGCCCCTGTCGCAATAATCTGGGTTACCGTCAACGGTCTATAATCAGCTGGCGAAATGATCTCCGGAAGTCCACTTGAAAAATGCCAAAAAATCACACCTATAATCGCCGTGCCGAGAACACTTCCAATCAACATGAGCAAGAAAAGCGACTTAAAAAACCAGGCGGATTTAAGCTTTGGCTTCTTGGGCCTCATGGGACGCCCCCCTCTATTTCGGGCGGAAGGCCAACGAGTTGCCGCAGTTCTTTGAGATGGGCCATCACCTCAGTTTTTCCCTTAAAAATCGCCTCTGACCGTTTTTTGAAATCAAAGTAACCAATCCCTGTCAGATCAGGCCGGAGAACAAGCGCAGCATCTGAAAACTCCTGCCCCCCTTTCACTTCTGCCTGCGACATAAGTCGTGTCACCTCAGCTTGATCTCCTTGCGACGAAGATTTCGAATTTGCCCCACTCTCTAAAACATCAATCACCACAACAGGCCCCAAGCCCAGGAACCGCGCCTCCGAAACTGCAAATGGGCGAACTTCGTCCGAGGAGAGGCTGAAATCAGAGTCCAATTTTCCAGGCGACATCATCATACGCACCGGAACTGCGGCGCGTGCAATACTCGCGGCCTCTCCTTGCTTCACTAGGACAACTTCACCCGATTTCAGTTTTTGGATTACGATTTGCACCAAAACACGGCCCTTTTCTATTTTCTTTTTTCCAAGCACCCGCTCAAGTGTTTCTTCCAGCTTATTGCCATTTCCTGGTTTCTTTTTTAAAAGAGAAGAAAAAAGCGGCGGTCCCTCTAAAAAGAGATCCTCTTTAAACCGCTCGAGAGACCAGTCAAATTTGTTAATGGTGTCATTCAAACTATAAAGAATGGCAATCAACGCTCCCATTTCCGTTGCAACGATCGCTCCAATAGGAAGCTTTGCTTCTTCAAGTGCCCTCAAAACTCCGGCGTAGGCGAAACTACGCGCCAGTCCGGGCCCCAGGACTAAGACTAGAGGTCGCGTTTGAAAGGGCTCAGGACCGTAAACGGACGCAGGAGTTTGGATCGGCATCGGACCAAAGGGCTCAGGGGGACCAAGCTGATCCCGCTTACCTTCACTCGGGGTTGGCGCCTCCACCGAAGTGGGAGGGGGCTCACTTTTTTTAACCGTAGAGCACGCACCCAAAATCCCTAAACTAAGGGCAACGACTAAGCTTGGCACTCCCTTCCAAATCACAAATGCTCGATGGACTGCTTTTTTTTCCAATGTGCTAAAAACTCCTTATTCCCTTGAACTCCGGTGATAGGTGATTCTATCAAGCCTAGTCGGGTGAGGCCAAGAGTTTCCGCAAATTTTCGAATACGCTCGACTGCTTCTTGACGATCCGCTTCTTGAGTGACAATCCCCCCTTTACCCACCTTTTCCCTCCCCACTTCAAATTGAGGCTTAATCAGCGTAACCCAATCCGTGTCTACTCCCGCAAAGGACATCAAGGCGGGTAAAATTTTCTCTAATGAAATAAAGGAAACATCAATGACGATTAGGTTTACGATCCTACCAATCAGTTTAAAGTCAAGATAACGGGCATTGACCTTTTCGAGAGTTTCAACTCGCTGATCTTGTCTCAACTTCCAATCCAGTTGGCCCTGTCCTACGTCCACCGCATAAACTTTGGCAATTCCACGCAAGAGAAGAACATGCGTAAATCCTCCTGTAGAGGCGCCAATATCTAGGGCCGTCCGACCGTCCACATTAATTTGAAACGAATCGAGTGCCGCGGCTAGCTTCAGACCGCCGCGCG
>JAHFAC010000125.1:5371-5954 GCA_023250755.1 Bacteriovoracaceae bacterium
TGCTAAGAAACAGACTCTCCTGCCTTTGCAATCGGGCAATCGTTAACTAAAACTTTTCCAGCAAGAATGAGCCGCTGAGCCCTTTCACGGCTCTGAACAAGGCCCCTTTCCACAAGAAGAAGATCCAATCGTTTTTTCATTTACCCCGAGGGCGGTGAAAAAGGACGGAGTTCAATACTCCCCTCAGTCGAACCCTGACTGAGGATTTCAATTCTTTTTTCGGCCGTGGAAAGGTGCTCCTGGCAGACCCTCGTCAGTCGGACTCCGTCCTCAAAGCTTTTCAATGCATCCTCCAGGCTTAGCTCACCACTTTCTAATTTTTTTACGATGAGCTGGAGCTTTTCCAATGCCTCTTCAAAAGCAGGGCCCTTTTCTGACGAAATTTCGGGATGATTTGCCATAATGATTTTATCTAACATTAACTAAACCCCTTAGTCAGCTGTCTAATTCTTAAACATTGGTAAATATAAAAAACAAATAAAAACAAAAGGTTATGTTTGTTTTGGCCGGCAGGCTTCTTGCTCTTTATAAGGCCTGATGAAGATGCGTTTTAGAACTTACTTGATTGTTTTTTCATTGGTCT
>JAHFAC010000126.1 GCA_023250755.1 Bacteriovoracaceae bacterium
GAAATTTGGTAATTCGCTCCTTGTCGCCAGCCGAGAGCCCAGGCAAAGCAGTTGGAATAGGAAAAATAAAAGGGAAGCTCCAAATTTTGTCCAGCAATTGTTTTGGGACAGATATCGGTGAGTTTCCTTTTCCCCCCTCGTTTTTTCCGCTAACACCGAAGAGCGTTTTGAGATTTTGAAAGGCTTTGAGTCTCAGCAGGGAAAGCTTAAATCCGCTCTTTGCCAGATAGTGGGCTTTCAGCTGGTCAAGCGAGTCATATGCCATTCGTTGATTGACTTGGGCGATATAAGTGAATTCAGTGACTAAAACGGAGAGCACTGTCATTGCCGCGATGACCATAAAGAGTGCAATCCCACTTTCATGAGTGGGTTTTGACTTAGGTGCTTGGGTCAAGTCCATGAAGTGGGATCTCCGGCCTAAAGTGGTAAATGCCTTCAAATTGAAGTCGTGAGGGGCCTTTGACTTCAACAGTGATTTCTATTCGATCGGGGTAGATGTTTTTAAATTCCTCCTTGTCGCTGTCCCAGCTGTTGAGCCACTGGTCTTTTGCTTTATTATAGTACCGGTACTTAAGTTTAGTGATCCCGTGCAGCAGGGGATAAACGGTGGGGTTAAGATCTTTGGATTCGTCTTCATCGAAGGCACGGGTGGATTCATTTTTTACCAGGAGGCTAGTGCCTCGAAGTTCGGGTGCATCTGAATTGTCTTTTTCCGCTTGAAGTTCATAGGTGATCTTTGCAAATTCGGACTCTGGGCTGTCCTTGTAAACACGGATATGGGAGAGCGAAATAAAGGTGAGCTTGGTTTCAGTTCCCACAAAATGTGAGGGACGGATCCCGGTTTTATCAATTGCAGGAGACCAGAAGGGGGTGCTCTGGCCCGCATCGGTTGCCAGGACGTCCTCCATCTCCTTTGTTTCGGCTGGTGTGGGATTATCTTTTTGTGGGGGTGCAGCTAGAGTGGGTGAATAGAGCATGGCGATGTCTCGCTCTAGGATTCCCATCGAGAGGCGGATGGAATTATAAAAATCGCCCTCATGCATCAGAATATCGCGAAGGCGATAGGTTTCGGTGGTGGCCTGGTAAATGCCCAAGCTAATGACGACCAAAAGAACGATCGAAATTAAAACTTCAAGTAGTGTGAAGCCTTGCCCGGCTTCATTTTTACTCTGAAAGTTCAAATTCATGATTAAGGTCCACCCAATAAGTTGAAAGTGAAAAATTTTGCTCGCCGGTTCCTTTCTTCCAGGTAATGGTGACAGAGACTTCTCGGATTGATTTCGAAAGAAAATTGGTGAGAAGCTTGGTGAGCTGATCGGTAGAGGAGTCCGAATTATCACCTGATTTGTCTTTATCCGAACCCCCTCCACCACCTACTCCCAAGTTTGGGAATTTCATTTCTTTTATTTTTCGGGTGATTTTGTAGTCTTGAAAGGGGGCCTGAAGTTGAGTTGTTTCTTCTTTTTTTACCTCATCAAATGTTTTTCCCTCAAAGGCTTGTTCAGCTTCGATCATGGCTTTTTTTGCAAGCATTCCAACGATATTCATTTGCTTGGCTTTGGCTGAGGTATTTACGCTCGCTGACTCAACCATGAGGATAGAGGCGAATGCGACAAGCATAATTGCTAAAGCAATCATAGTTTCTAGGAGGGTAAAGCCTGATTCGCTGTTATTTCGCATAGACCTCCTCTCGTTTAACATAGCGTTCAAAAAGTTGGGTTCGTCCGATCAAAGGAGCAATGGCTAGGGTAATTTGGTGGCCCGAATTGTCTTTGATATGGATGATGGTTTGCTCGGTCAGCCCATGTGGGAAGAAGTGAGTATAAACCAAACCGCGGGTGATCGGGTCCTTGCTTTGTTCTGTAATGACGTCTTCGAAGGCGACTCCGCGGGGTAGGGTAAGTTTTTTTCGGGTAATCGATTTTTCGAGAGAAAACTCAGAAGGAGGTGCCTGCTCGGAAGTTTTCGAAAAACGCTTTCGACGTTCCTCTTTTTCATGGCTGTCAGTAGTATCGAGGAGAACGGTATTGGGGCCAGATTCCACCCAATAAGTGCCCTCATTGATATCGTATGCGAGGCGATGGACCTTGCCCGTCATTGCCGTGGAGTTGTAGGTTTCCTTTACCAAGGAGGCCAGTTCACGAGTGGTGGTGTTGAGCGAGAGTTTAAAAAAATTCCCGACACTCGGGAGCGCAAAAAGCGAGACTAACCCAATCAGGGCGACTACGACCAGTAACTCGATCAGGGTAAAGCCTTTCGTGGCTGCTCGCCAGAGTTTCATGCATTCTCACTCTACATCATCAGACGAAATGTCTTTGTCCATCGCGTCTCCACCAGGTTTTTTGTCGCTTCCCAGAGAAGTCAGTTTGTACTTGCTCCCGTCGGATTCGTAGAGGAAATCACCGTCCCAGCCATCTCTTGGAATGGATTTACCCTTGATATAGCCTTCTGGGTCGTAGTTCTTACATTCTCGGCCACCGGTGGGTTTATGAATCAACGCATCGAGTCCTTGCTCGGTGGTGGGATAAAAGCCGCACTCTCTCTTGAAGTCGTCCAAGATCACGCCCAATTGTTTGATTTGGATCTTGGTTGATTGTTGCTTAGATCTTTCGTATTTGCTCATCAAGTTGCCGGTCACGAAGGTGCCGATCAGCGCGATTAATGCGATGACGATCAGCATTTCGGTCAGGGTAAACCCTTCATTTTTGAGAGCGGTTCCTTTTAGTTTTTTGAAGAAATTATTTTGCGATATTATTTCCATTTTTTTTCTCCTTAAATTTTTATCTGCCGGTGTCTACGTTACTGATCTCCAAAAGAGGGATAAAGATAGATAGCACGATAAAGCCCACTACGGCACCCATTCCAATGATCATAATGGGCTCCAGAAGAGCTGTCATTCCGTCAATGCGAGAGTTGACTTGCTCCTCGTAGGTTTCGGCCAAGTTTTCAAGCATATCAGGCAGCTCACCTGTTTTCTCACCAATGGCGATCATGTGGATGACCATGGGTGGAAATTCACCGCTTCGGCGCAAAGGTTCAGCGATGGATTGGCCCTCGGTGATGTTTTCTCGAGCATCCCTGATCGCCTCGGCAATGGGTACGCTGTTGACTAAATTTTTTGCGATGTTCATGGCAGTTAGGATGGGGACACTGCTGCCCAACAGAGTGGCCATGGTATTTGCGAAGCGAGTGACGGCAATCATTCGAATTAAGGAGCCCACAAGAGGGAGTTTAAGCTTGAATCCATCCCATTTTGCACGTCCTAGAGGCGTATTGATGTAGCGTCGAAAGGCCTCGTATCCGATCAATGCGGCTCCCAAGAACAAAAACCACCAGTGAGTCACTAGATCGCTGACGGAGATCAGAACTTTTGTAGAGGCGGGGACTGGTTTGTGCATAGAGTCAAAAACTTTGGTTAATTTTGGAATGACAAAGGTAAAAATTGCGATCATTAAAACCATCGCAACACCCATCATCAGTGCGGGATAGGTCATCCCGCTGATTACTTTACTTCTGAGGCGCATTTGCGCTTCTTTGAGATCTGCAAGTCTGAGCAACACAAGACCTAAATTTCCAGAACTCTCACCTGCTTCAATCATATTGATAAAAATTGAGTCAAAGGCTCGCGGATGTTTAGCCATCGCTTTAGCGAGGCTGCTTCCCTCGTTCACGTCCTGACGAACTTGAGAGAGGATGACTTTAAGCGCGGGTTTTTCAGATTGATCCACCAGTGCTGTCAGCGCTTCTACGATTTGAATATTGGCTTTGATCAGACTGGCAAATTGCCGGGTCATCATGGCAACGTCGCGTACTGATACTCTGCCACGAAAAAAAGATGAGAGTCCTCGAGGCGCATTGGCTTTTGCGGCCATCTTCTCAACGATTTCGACTACCATGAGGCCTTGTTTCTTAAGCTTCTGCCTCGCAGCTTTGGAGTTTTCAGCCTCAACCATCCCACGCTGGTTTTTTCCATCTGTTGACACTGCTTTATAGTCAAATATCGGTGCCATGAGTTTTAAATGTCCGCATGCGTCGCGCGCATGAGTTCGTCGACCGTGGTGATTCCTTCTAGGACCTTTCGTACCCCATCTTCACGCAAGGTGGTCATCCCTGCCTCGACCGCCGCTTTTTTGACAGTCCCGGCATCTGAATTTCTAACAATGAGTGATCGAACCGTGTCATCCACAATCATCAGTTCATGAACAACGGTCCGGCCTGAGTAACCGCTTTGAGAGCAAGCTTGACAACCGGTTGCTTTGTAAATTTGAACTCCCGGAGGCAGTTTTTCAAGTGCGAGTTCATGCAACTCAAAGTCCGTGGGAGTGTGGGGTTGTTTGCATTTTTGACAAACTTTTCGCATGAGTCGTTGAGCAACAATTCCGAGCATGGAGCTGGCCACTAAAAATGGCTCAACACCCATATCTATGAGTCGAGTGGCCGCGCTGGCGGCGTCGTTGGTATGAAGGGTGGACAGGACCAGATGACCTGTGAGTGAGGCATTGATTGCGATTTCAGCGGTCTCTTTGTCGCGAATTTCGCCCACCATGATGACATCCGGATTTTGGCGCAAAAACGCGCGCAGGGCGCGGGCAAAAGTCAGTTCGATTTTTGGATTGATCTGGACTTGATTGATCCCATGAATCTGATATTCGATCGGGTCTTCAGCAGTGAGAATGTTGCGTTCAGGGCTGTTGAGTTTGACGAGACAAGAAGAAAGGGTCGTTGATTTTCCACTGCCCGTCGGACCCGTGACGAGAATGATCCCATATTTTCTGAAGATCAGCTTCTCGATCATTTTGCAGCTTTTTTCTGAAAAACCGAGTTGATCCAGCTCAAGCGGGGTGCTGCTTTGCTCGAGAATACGAAGAACGAGCCGTTCGCCGAAGTGAGTAGGGACGGTAGAGAGCCGGATGTCCACGTCTTTTCCAGCAATTTTTATCTTGATACGACCGTCTTGGGGAAGTCGTTTTTCAGCGATATCCAGAGTGCCCATGACTTTGATTCGAGAGGAGATCGCGGCGTGGGCCCGCTTAGGTTGACGGATGATGTCGTAAAGGACCCCATCGATTCGATAGCGAACGACAAACTCTTTTTCAAACGGCTCAATATGGATATCAGATGCTTTTTCTTTGACCGCTCGGAAGATGAGAGAGTTCACAAATTTAATGACCGGTGCGTCTTCTTCTGTTGCTTCTAAAATGTCGATTGGCCCCTCAAGATCGTAAGTCTCCTCATGGAATTCACCTTCGATTTTCTCAAGATTCGGATTAGTTCTTTCGTA
The DNA here is from genome assembly GCA_023250755.1 of Bacteriovoracaceae bacterium. Classification (GTDB taxonomy): domain Bacteria; phylum Bdellovibrionota; class UBA1018; order UBA1018; family UBA1018; genus JAHFAC01. The sequence continues at coordinate 5,282 of JAHFAC010000126.1, forward strand.
AACTCGGTTGATCGCGTCCTGGATCCTCATGCTAGTGCTGACCACGATCTTAATGGGCTGGCCCGTGAGAACTTGAAGATCATCAGCCAGAGTGTCATTAAAAGGATCAGTTACGGCGACTGAGATCACAGGGCCCTTCGGGGTTTCTTCTCTCAGAATGGGGATCACTTCTTTTGTTTTAGCGTAGTTGATCGGAATGTTTTTGACGAGCTGAGGGTCGATATCGCTCGGTTTTAACTCATCAATGAACGTCATGCCGAGTTGGATGCAGAGCGCTCGCATCAGCTCGTGGGGGAGGATGATATTCCTCCTCACAAGGATTTCGCCGAGCATTCCCCCTTCGCTGCTTTGGATTTTGAGTGCTTCATCCAATTGCTCTTGGGTGAGCGACGTGTGCTTAAGGAGGAGTTGCCCCAATTTTGGGGCGGTTCGAAGGAGATCCGGCGGCGTCATGATTGAGGTTTTACTCCTTCCGTAGGGAGTGGTGCTGGGATCGGTGCGGGTGCTGGGACAGGAGGCAGAGGTGCCGTTTCTGGCTGAGGCGTGACTTGCGGTACCAAGACAGGAGGCGATACAGGGGGTAGTGCGGGAACAGGCTGAGGTTGCGGCATGGGGGCTGAAAGAGGCGCTGGCGTGATTTGGCTCGGTCGCTTCTCTTCTACCG
>JAHFAC010000127.1 GCA_023250755.1 Bacteriovoracaceae bacterium
ACATAAAATAAAAATGATTGTGTACAAAACTAAACCACGTTCTTTTAGAATCCAAAGACATCCCAGCAAAAAATGTCCCCACTCCGATCAGTGTAAAAAGAATGAGGAGTGTTTGCAATCCGCTAGAAATTTGAAAACGACCTGGATTCGGGACAGCCATAGTGTGCGCCATAGTGTGAGAATGTTCCATAAAGTTACTCCCCTGCTTTCAAGTCACTGGGCGTCGGATGTTTAGAGCGCTGAAGGGCACGAATGTAGTGAATCACTGCCCAGCGATCCGCGGTTGCGATCTGCGAAGCGTAGCTTGGCATCAAATTCTGCCCCACCGAAATCACGTGGTAAATTCTGCCATCAGACCAGCCCCTCACTTTGTCAGATTGCAATGAAGGTGGGCGTGGGAATTTTGGAACCACTGTTCCATCGCCCTCACCAGCAACACCGTGGCAAACAATGCAGTAAGTGTTGTAAAGAGCTTGTCCACGCACCAAAGTGTCTCCAGTTTTACGCAAAGGGTTTTTCAACTCTCTTCCCGCTCTTTCTGGATCTTTTGCATAGGCATAGGGCACATAGTTTCTAGGCACCGTGCCTTTGACAGGCATTCTCATCGCCCCTTCTTTTTGTGCTTTGAAAGCCGGGCTATAAACCATATCTGGCATATAAATCGTGTCGGGTTGTTCGTGTGGACCACAACCACCGGCGGCGACCATAAAAAACGTTCCAACCACCCAAATTTTTAACAAGGATGTTCTCATTTCAAAACCACCCTTCTTCATAAACCGTTCTCACTTCTTTAGCTCCAGTCGCTTTCAAAAAATCTTTGACCTGATTCTCAGAAAACGTCTCTCCCTCTCCTGGTGCTTCGATCATGAGTGCAAAGCGATCCCGAGTAATAGAGGTATCAAATGCTTTTTTCTTAAAATTAGGAAGGCGACAAAAAAAGAGAAGCGCTGCAAATGTGGAAAGTCCTGCGAGCAAAATCGTCACTTCAAACATCACTGGCACAAAGGCGGGCCATGAGTTAAAAGGTTTACCTCCCACATTAATGGGCCAATCCACTGCCGAAGTCCAATATTGCAAAAGAAAAGCTAACCCACAGCCTGTGATTCCGAAAATAAATGTAACGTAGGGAATCGGGGATCTCTTAATCCCTTGAGCTGCCTCGAGACCATGCACCGGATAGGGCGTAAAAGTGTCAAAATTTGCATAACGAGCTTCGCGCACTTTTTTCGTGGCTTCAATCAGCTGAGAGGGCTTATCAAAAAACGCAACAACGCCTGAAAGTTTCATGATTCCATCACTCCTTTGATTTCAGCCATTGCAATCACGGGAAGTAAACGACAAAAGAGTAAAAACCAAATAAAAAACCAACCAAAACTTCCCAAAGTAATTCCCCAGTCAAACCAAGTCGGCGTGTAATAAGCCCAACTTGAAGGCAGAAAATCCCTGTGAAGCGACGTCACTGTAATGACAAATCGCTCAAACCACATCCCAATATTCACAAAGAGTGAGACGACAAACATAATTGGAATACTGGTTCTCGCCTTTTTGAACCAAAAAATCTGTGGAATGAGCACATTACAAGTCGTCATCGTCCAATAAGCCCACCAATAAGGGCCAAATGCACGATTGATAAATGCATATTTCTCAAACGAACTCCCACTGTACCAAGCGATGAAAAACTCGCAGGCGTAGGCATAACCGACCATCATCCCAGTGGCCATGATGATCTTGTTCATTTTTTCTAAATGACCGATCGTGATATAATTTTTTAATCCAAACATTTCTCGAGCGATCACCAGAAGTGTCACCACCATCGCAAATCCAGAAAAGATAGCTCCGGCTACGAAGTAAGGCGGGAAAATAGTCGTATGCCAACCTGGCAAATTAGAAACTGCGAAATCGAAAGACACAACTGAGTGAACTGAAAGAACCAGTGGGGTCGATAAACCCGCAAAAAGCATGTAGGCCACTTCATAGTGAGCCCAATTTTTATTAGACCCACGCCAGCCTAAAGAAAGAAGAGTGTAGATAAACTTTCGAATGGGATTCTTTGCTCGATCCCGAATCACAGCCAAATCCGGAATCAACCCTACAAACCAAAATACGAAGGAAATAATAAAATAAGTACCCACAGCAAAAACGTCCCAAAGCAGTGGCGAGCGGAAGTTAACCCAAAGCTCTCGTTGATTGGGATAAGGGATGAGCCAAAAAATCGCATACCATGGCCTCCCTGTATGAATGACTGGAAATAATAGAGCTGTCATCACTGCAAATATGGTCATCGCCTCAGCCGCGCGGTTGATACCTGTTCTCCATTTTTGCCGAAACAAAAATAAAATGGCTGAAATTAAGGTACCAGCGTGACCAATACCGACCCAAAACACGAAATTGACAATGAAAACTCCCCAACCATTGGGCTGGTTGAGCCCCAAAACACCCAGTCCGTTGGCAAACATAATGCCTGCCAATGTAGCTCCAAAACCAAAGACTGAGAGCGCAGTAATAAAGCATGCCCACCACTTCTGTGTGGGAAATCTCTCAACGTGAACAGAGATATCATCGTTGACATTGGAGAGTGATTTATTTCCAGTGACTAAAATATCTGGCTGAAATCGTTCTACTAAAGTTGTGGACATATTTTTTTACCTTTAAGCATGAGCACTTTAAACATGAGCCTGTTAAGCATGAGCCAGTTAAACATGGGAATGACCCTCTTTGTTTCTCACTTTGGTCATATAAGAAATAGACGGTTTAGCATTGAGCACTTCTAATACTCTAAAAGCCCGAGCGTCTTTTGAAAGTCTAGAGACTTGGCTAGTAGGATCATTGATATTTCCAAAAACAATCGCTTCTGTCGGGCAGGTCTGCTGACAAGCTGTCTTGATATCTCCATCTCGCAAAGCTTCTCCTAGATCTTTTGCCAGCTCTTTGCCCTCTCGAATCCTCTGTACACAGAAGGAACACTTTTCCATAATCCCCCGTGTTCGAACTGTGACATCTGGGTTCCAAGCTAAACTCATATTGCCTTCGAAATTTTTCCAGTGATCAAAAAAGTTGAACCGTCTTACTTTATAAGGACAATTGTTCTGACAGTAACGAGTTCCTACACAACGATTATAAACCTGTTCGTTCAGTCCCTCGGTACTGTGAACTGTAGCCAATACGGGACAAACTGTTTCACAGGGAGCATTTTCGCAATGCTGACAAAGCATGGGTTGGAAAACAACGCCGGGGTTTTCTACATTTCCTGAGTAGTACCGATCAATTCGAATCCAATGCATCTCACGACTCACTCGTACGTTGTCTCGCCCCACCACTGGGATATTGTTCTCTGCCTGACAAGCAATAACGCAAGCCCCACACCCAGTACAAGAGTTCAGATCGATGGCCATTCCCCAACGGGCGCCCTTGTATTCATGTACAGGCCACATTGTTGGAACCGTCTCCATCCTCAAATGAGGATCTGTATGATTGGCGGTCGCTGGATTACTTTTAAATTCATCCAGTGTAATATCATTGATGATCGGGCGATTCTCAGAAGCATGGTGCCACTGAGTTTCCCCCAGTTTGTAAAACTTCCCAGTCTTAGCAACTGAGACGGAAAAACCAGAAAAAACTTCTTGGCCTTTGATCGACTGAACAAAAGCATAGGCATTCACTCCAACGCCATTTCCGATTTTCCCTGCTGCTGTACGCCCATAACCCAAACTCAAACTCACTGCTGAAGCGTGCATCCCAGGTTGAATGATCACGGGAACGTCAACAGATGATTCCCCATTGGAAAGTCTGATCACATCATTTTTTTCGACTCCGAGTTTTCCCGCGAGTGCTGGGCTGAGATTCAAATAATTATCCCAAGTCACTGTCGAAATCGGATCTGGCATTTCCTGTAGCCAGGGGTTGTTGGCTTGAGACCCATCGTGCATGGAGATCTTCGAATAAAGCGCCAAATAAATTCCTGTCTGGAGCGGTTGAAAAACTGGGACATGACTGAGACTATCAGTATTGAAAGCACGCGCACTCACTCGTGCGAGACCCCCTCTGGCTGAGTACCCATCAAAAACGCCTTGGCGTAAGACGCCTTCCCAAAACTGCTCAAAATTTCCTGAAATTCCGTAGTTTTTATAAATCGTCTCCTGCCAATTAGTTTTCAGATAATCATGCCAAGAAGAAGCTCGAGAGAGAAGTCCACTCACTCCTTGCCCACTCCCCTTTGCCAAAGAGATGAGAGTGTCTTCGAATCCTCGGGTCGAGTGAAGAGGAGCAATCGCAGGCTGTTGCAAACTGTAAAATTCCTTTTGTAGATGGGCATCCCCCCAGTTTTCCAAAAAATGATGTTCGGGCAAAACATAATCTGCCAACTTTGCCGTTTCATCTTCTCTTTCTGAAACCACAATGACTGTTTGAACTCGATTGAGTGCCGAAAGAAATCCAAAAGACTTCGGCAAATCATACACAGGATTTACACCATGAATGATAATGGCATCTACCTGGCCTGAAATCATTTCTGAAATAAGCCCAGTCAAACCCGCAAATCCTGAAGCAGAATTCACACGAGCTCGGGCGACTCCATCGACAGTCACACCCTCGTTCTCTAAAGCAGAATTGAGTAGATTGACCGCAATCTGAAGTGCCAAAGCATTTTCAGTTTTCGCAGAAACACCCCCACCGATCACAAGACTTTTTCCACGAGACTCCCATAAACCCTGAGCCAAATGATTCAGAGAATGAGCGCCCCCACTGATGCCAATCTCTGCAGCCACTTTCTCAGGGCTGTAACTCGACAATGCTGAAACGACTCGAGAGTCCAAAGTAAAACGGCTCTTTTTTTGATTCACAATGAGTTCATGGGCTAGGGCTAGAGCTATTTTTAACTCATCCCCCGGACGAATCGGAAAACGCTCATCTGCGTTGGCTCCAGTTACAGAAAAAACTGACTCAAAACAAACCAGCTTAGAGAGTTTGGCATGACTGACATTCTTACTTTTGAGTTTCCTACCTTTGGACCAATCCGCAGCATTCTGTATCGACGCATCTCCCGTTCCTAAAAAATCCGAACTGAGAGAGAGAACAAATTCTGCTTTTGTAAAATCATATTGAGGAAATACGGAAGAGCCATAGCACTCAGCTTGGCTTTTTGAGACTTCGTCATGGTTCAGAGGTTCATATTCAACCAAGCTCTGAGCACCCGATCCAAAAGTAGATAAAAATTCGCCTGCAAGCCTACGTGTTGAATCTCCAATCATCGGACGACTCAAAATCCTCATCTTGCCTCGTCCCACTTTTTTCAAACGAGCGAGAATACTGGCATCAATTTGCTTCCAATCGCCGGAAGTCTTGCCGACACCACTTCTAGGGTGCGCCAAAGGCTCTTTGAGTCGATCTTGATCATACAAATCTAAAACTGAAGCTTGAACTCGCCCAGGAAGAGCTCCTCTTGATAATAGATGATCAGGATTCCCCTCGAGTTTTATCGGCCTACCTTCGCGTGTTTTGATGAGAACACCCAAACCCGTCTCAGGATGAGTCGAGGCATACCAATTCGCAACTCCGGGAGTGATTTCTTCTGGCTGTACAACATACGGAATGATTTTATGAACCGGTCTTCTGGCGCAGGAAAGCCCAGCCATAGCCATGCTAGCACCCATCAGAGTAAGAAACTCTCTTCGAGCCAGACCTGATTTGTCTGACTGATCAATTTTCGAAATAGTTTCAATAGGCTTGTCGAAAAATTCTTGAGCTCGCTTTTCTTGAGTATGAACATCGTTCCAATAGGAAGGTTCGAGCTCTTCTGGGCCAATCCAGTGTCGGGGTGGAGTAAATTGAGAATTCGAAAGATTCATGTATGCAACCCCTTTTCTAATTGTGACAAGTCGTACAATTTACTGCAGCGACATGTCCGTGAGGATTTTTTTCGTGTGGATAAACTTTTTCTA
>JAHFAC010000128.1 GCA_023250755.1 Bacteriovoracaceae bacterium
CTGGATTCTTGTTCCAAAGGTCCGCAATCGTGACGGCGCGGAGACCATTGATGCTGCCATTAATCATCGACGCCTTGAGAATCCGATTCACAAGGGCGATTCGGACAGCAGGTGCCAAAGTTCGAAACTGAGCCCCGCTTTTGAGGACTCGAACAATTTGAGAAACAACACCCGCTGTGATCGGGGCTGAAAAGCTCGTTCCACTGGCAAATCTTCTTGGACTAGAGGGATTCTTATCCTCTTGGCTGCATCGATCTTGTTCGCGGGTGATGTGTTTTGTCGTAGTACTTTCCAGCATGTAAACACCAAAACCAGGAGCAGCCACCTCGCCCACCGATGAAAATTCTGCAAGCTCATGAGAAGCATCGATCGCACTGACACGCAAATAGGGATCATCCAGATCACTTTTTGACTCTCTTCGAAACGTATCATTTCCAGCTGCCTTGACGACCAGACACCCCTCATCGGCAAATCTCTGAAGTAATTGACGGGTCACCTTTTCGTCTTCATCTCGTAAAAAACCAGCTTCATCTTTTCGTGAGCCCCAACTCATATTGATGATCGCAAGCCCATCTCCATCTTTATTTTGCTGGCACGCGCGATAAGCCGCGATTTGCAGAAAATCATCCGAAGTAAAACCCTCATCTCCCGGTCGAGTCACGCGATAAACAGAAAGAGAGATGCCTTGAGCAACGCCCAATCGCCCCTCCCCTCCAATAATACTGGCCACCATAGTTCCGTGCCCACTCTCATCGGTGTTGGGATTGCCGATCAGATCCTCACCCGGTGGGCTGCGATAGCTTTTTTCAGTGATTTCTCCTGTAATGGGATGCATCTCACCTAACTGTATTCCAGCTTCAGAGTGAACCCCGCCCACTGAGGCATAGTGGGACTCTTGGGCGCGATCAAATCCAGAATCAACGACTGCAACTCGAACCAGGGTGTTTGGATCTTTCACGATTGTAGCCATTTTTTCGGCCATAAGATCGGCATCCACTGCATCCTGAGCCCAAAACTTAGCCCTGCCTCCTGGACAGAGTTCTGTGATGGAAGGACCCACATCAGCGAAGCTCAACTCTACAAAGTGAAGGATCCCAAAAAAAGCCCCAAAAAAAACAAAGACCATGGCCCAAGTCAGTTTTATTTTCAGCCTCATACTTCCCCTTCACATTTTCAAGCACACCAAAGTTTGCTAGAGCATTGTTAATCTTTATAACGCATTAAGTCAATAGGACCAAACCTGAAATTTCTGGTAAAATCCTCTCTATGAAAGCCAAGAGAAAATATAATTGGAAACCTGACCTACCCGACCACCGCGACTTTCTGTTTACCGCTCCGCTGACCATTCAGAAAAAAGTCCCGACCTCAGTTGACCTGCGAAAAGCCTGCTCCCCCGTCGAAAATCAGGGTGCCATTGGAAGCTGTACGGCAAATGCCCTGGCGGGAAATTTAGAATTTTTAGAGTTAAGCGAACTTAAAAACAAAGACAACGCTGCCTCTGAGGTCTTTCAACCCGGCCGGTTTGAAAATATCAGCAGGCTTTTCATCTATTACAATGAACGCGCCCTCGAAGGAACGACCGCAACCGATCATGGCGCCTCATTACGGGATGGAATCAAAGCCCTCACGCAGTGGGGAGCGTGTCGAGAAAGCCTCTGGGACTACTCTTCTAAAAATGTTTTCAAAAAACCTGTTTCCAAAGCCTATCAAGAAGCTGCCAAGCACAAAATTGACTCCTATTACCGAATCGAATCCCTCTCAGAAATGAAGCAATGCCTAGCTCAAGGCTATCCCTTCGTTTTTGGGTTTGCCGTGTACGAATCCTTCGAAAGCGCTGAAGTCGCCCAAAGTGGGATCATGCCCTATCCCGAAAAAGATGAAAAACTCCTGGGCGGTCACGCCGTCATGGCAGTCGGGTACAACGACGCAAAAAAACGCATCCTGGTTCGAAATAGCTGGGGTGCTGAGTGGGGACTGCAGGGGTATTTTTATATGCCCTACGCTGTTATAGAGAATTCGAATTTGTCTTCTGACTTTTGGACCTTGAGAAAATAGGAGCACGTAAAAAATTACTTCCAAATCCCTGTGATGAGCGCCGCCTGAGCGTCTTTCTTCCCTAAGCCACCCAGCCCGAGAGCATCCTCTGCGAGCCTGAGCAGACTATAATGGTCTGCACGATTCACAAAACGGGCCCCAGGCAGAACCGAATCCCCATAAAACGCTGTATAGATCTGATTTTTACCTGCCGACTCTCTTTCATCAAAGGTAGTGATCAAAAGTAAGTCTTGGATAAAATGCCGGTCTTGAATCAGGGGCGAAAAAGTCGACGAAAACCAGCGATCTGCGTAAGCAACTCCCGTATCATGGCCATCATGATCCATATTGGGTACATAAATAGAAAAATCCGGGAGATTTCCAGATTGAATATCTGCCTGGAGTGCCATCGCATTGACGAGATGCGAAGTGCAACGTGTGCTGTTTTGCTGAATATTCTTCATACTGATGAAGGGATTATGCTTTCTGACATACTTGCCTGAAGAACTTCCCATAAAGCAATCGCCGGGATAGTCCTCTAAGTAAATTTTCCAACTCTTTCCCTTTTCTTCAATGAGATCACCGATATGTTTTGCATCTAAATTGACGGGAAAATCATGAAAAACTCCATAGGTATCTCCTGTCACTAGCGCAATATAATTACCTTGGGAGGGATGAGTTTCAGCAAAGAAACTCGGAAATAAAACACCATCGCGAGCCAACTTAGCGAAAAAAGGCTGATCTAATGCACCTTGATAGTCCGTGTTTTCAAAAATAACGATCATCATTTTTTTAAATTTATAATTGGGCGGACTCTGCACTACTGGGGCGGCCGTCACAGACTGGACTCCAAACAGGAGTGAGACTGTTCCGACATAAAAAGCCATGAGCTGACCTATTTTTTTCATTGGCCCCCCCTCACAAAACTCACTTTTTTGTAGCAGCAAGGGGATGAAAAACGCAAGCCTATACGGGATAGCCGTCAGCCCTAGGACACCCGTCAATCCATATTCCCCAAGCGCTTAGCGATGTAATACTCGTCTTGGAACTCACCCTGAATCAGTGCCGCAGCTTTTCGAGTCCCCTCGATCTCAAACCCTGCGCTCTGGTAAAGCCGAGTTCCGCGCTCATTCTTAACGCGAACCGCAGCCTCAATTCGAGTAACCCCACACTCCAGCGCGTGTTGTTCTTGAATCATAAGGAGTCTTCTCCCAATCCCCTGCCCCCAATTCTCTTTGAGAATCATCATTCCAAATTCTCCGACATGCTTGACCCAGGGATGTCCTGGAATCACAGGCCGAAAGTTGAGCTGTCCAATTAGTTTTTTCTCATCGAAGACTCCGAGATTCAGGTGGATCGAATCAGAAACTGCCGCGGCCAATTTTCTGGCAATCTGATCCTCTGGCAAAGTCTCTTGCCCTACATATTGATAGGTATTTGTGGTCTCATGAGCGATCTGTTTGCGAAATTCAATAAAAACCGATGCATCATCCTGGGTCAGATTCCGAATGATGAGCGACTTCCCTTTTGATGAAATGAATTGATCCGGCCCGTAAGTCGCCAAGCAATACCTCGCTCTCGTCTTCAAAGACTCTTAGAGTTTTACCACGCCCTTTCCTCTCATTTCAACTTTTTCGCAGCCGTTGAACTTGGCAAAGCTTTGAAGCGTTTTTTTAAATGAAGGTTGAAACTGATCTTTAAATTGCTTGTGAATCCGCTTAGACAATTTTTTTTGAATTAATTTTTCTAAATAAAGAGCCAAAACTAGGAGTTTTTTAGATTTTCGATCGGCTTTGGCATCCATCCGACCCACCATTTGATCCCCCCAAAGGATAGGCAAACAGAAGTATCCATACTGACGCTTGGGAGCGGGCACATAGCATTCAATCTGGTAATCAAAATCAAAAAGCGTTTTCAGGCGTTTACGCTGAATGACGGCATTATCAAAAGGGGATAAAATAAAAACAGAATTCTCTCCTGTCTTGGCGTCAGTCTTTAAACCTGGCTGGGCTTGAGTCAAGCTCTTTAAACTCTCCGAAAACGCAAAAAATTCCTGGGCGCCTAACCCCTCCACCTGAAGGCTTAGAACTTCACTTGATTCGCACATTTCTCCTAATGCATTTCTGACCTGGCTGCTGTGACCTTTTCGGAGATAGTGCATCTCTGCTTCAGTCGCCAATCCATATTGCCTCAAAGAACGCTCAACAAGAAAACGTCCCATCTCTTGAGGGGAGGGCATTGAACAATCCACGCCGGGAGGAAGCACACGTTCAGTCAAGTCATAGACTTTTTGAAAGCCACGCCGCTCGCGGACCATCACCTTTCCTTCCATAAAAAGCTGCTCGAGCGCGATTTTAGTGGGTTTCCAATCAAACCAGGGTCCTGACCTTGCACCCTTAGGTGTCTCAAAGTCTCTTGCCTGCAATGCGCCTTCGGCCCTGATTCGGTCCAAGACAAACGTCATCATACGACGATTGCGCACAAACCCATGCCTCTTGCCGCTGGCAAAGGCATGCATCCGCGGTAGGTAAAATCGATAATCCGAAAGAGGCAAGTAAGAGGCGGCATGACTCCAGTACTCAAATATTTTTCGGTCTTGAGTTTGTAAGTCATGGAGATGCTGTGGCGTATAATCAGGAACTCGAGTCCAAATGACATGGTGATGGGCTCGCTCAACAACAGAAATGGTATCGATTTGAACATATCCTAATTTTTCAATCGCCCGAACGACTCCGGCTTTGCCACTCCCAAAGGGGGCAGGACCCCAGAGGCCCTGGGCTGTGAGAATGATCTTGCGGGCCGCTGTTAGAGAAAGTGAATTCCTAGTTTTTATTTTGGCGCTCATTTTTGCGAAATTCACAGAAATTTAAAGAAATTCAAGGAAATTCACAGACATTCTGTGATGACCGTTCTCCTACGGTCCAATACGGTCCAAAGGCCGTGAATCTTACGTTATGTTAATAAACCAGCTAGCCACTACCCCTACCCTGGTTTGAGTGCTCCTAGCATTCTGTGATTCATATTGACAGGCACAAAGATGCCTCCCCCCTCACTGATTTCTAAAATACGAAACCCCTGGTCTAAAAACTTACGCACCGGCACCCCGAATCCTTCCCAGAGATTGGTCAAGACATAACGGGCAACGTTATTAAAATCTCGCCCAAAATTCACAATACGCGAATAAACCAGATGATCCCAGAATCCACGCAGGGCGCTTGGGGGCACGCCTGAGAGTTTAGGGTGTGCAAGGGACATCCCCTTTCTTGCACCGGTTACAATCATTGCAATCCCCCCCGCAAGTTCACGAATAAATCCTTGCCAGGATCTCCGTGTTTTAGCGCGAATCAACAAATGCAAGTGATTGCCAACATTGGCATAGCGATAAACGGAGACGTTCCAATGTTTTTTTAGGTGATCGACGAGGTCACGAATGGGATTGCAGTGCTTCGGGCTCAACATAGAGAGTTCTCCACGAGCCTTGGACGATCTGAGCACAACATGGAGCGCCTGATTGGGATCAAAGGGACGCTGGGATTTGCGTTTTCCTTGGCTGTGTTCGCCCCCATGGGCTCTCATTTGAGTACGGCGATTGAACCCCGGAAGAAACGGCTGTTTTTCTTGTCTTTTTTGGTTCACACAACTCTAAATAACAGTGGGCCAATGGTTTAGCAAAGGGTTAAATAGGAGTGTTTTCCTCTAAATAAATTCACCAAGGTAATAAATTGCATGGGCGCAGCTCTTTAAATGTTGTTCATACTCAGCGACATAAATAATTGCGCGTAGATTTTGTGTTGAAAGAAGGAAAGAAAGAACCCTGTCAATTTCCGAAAAAGCGAAATTCAACCGCTTCCCATGGGGGGCTAAGGCCTTGAGTTTCATCTTTTC